>JAYTOA010000232.1:0-3193 GCA_043748015.1 Flavobacteriales bacterium | reverse complement strand
ACAAAAAAATGGCTCATCGTTTCGCTTTCAATCATCAGCACCTGGCTCTTTTTGAAGCCTTAATTCATTTGTGAAGAATTCAGTAATTGCACATACTGTATGGGAAATATTTACGTTCCTTAAAAAAATTCCTCGAAAATGAAACCTGAAAGCATAACGTCCGTTAGAATAGATAACTTAAACAAACGTTCCTGTACTAAAAACCTAACAATAATGAATTCACTTCACGACTGGAGACATGCAGTTTTGCAACGTCTCATCATCATCTTCCTCGGTCTTTTGACTCTTGGGGTAGTTGTGCAATCCTGTAAAACAAATCACGCCACTTGCGCTGCGTATGACAAAGTAGAAGTTCCTGCGCAATAATTCGGAAACACTAATCTGTTTGACATATAAACTAATGACTATTAAAAGGCGATCTTCGGGTGGCCTTTTTTGTTGCTTCTCTGTAATAGGTAGGGTGTATTTGATATTGGGATCTTGAACACTCCCTAAATGACTTTAACTTTTTCATGAACCTCACGAATTTCTCCCGACCAATTGCCCCAATCATACTTCAACTCCTAAATCATAAATCCTGATTCTCAACAGCTGCCACCAGCTTCACCGTTTCCACAGCCTCGCGTACGTCATGTACACGTAATATTCGTGCGCCTCTCATCAATGCGATCGTATTCAATACTGTGGTTCCGTTCAGTGTATTTTCTACTGATACCTCAAGCACATTTTGTATGGTTTTTTTTCTGGAAATCCCCACCATTATTGGTAACCCGAATATGCTCAATTGGTCAAGGCCATTCATCAATTGCAGATTGTGCTCAGTTGTTTTCCCAAATCCAAATCCGGGATCGATGATGATATCGTTTACGCCAAGTTGATGAAGCGAATCAATCTTTTCGGCGAAATATTGCTTTACCTCTGCCAACACATTTTCATAGGTTGGCGAATGTTGCATCGTTTGTGGTTCGCCTTTGATGTGCATCAGCACATAAGGTACTCGGCATGCAGCAGCGGTTTCAAACATTTTGTCGTCGATCGTTCCTCCTGATACGTCATTGATCATATCAGCGCCATTTTCAAAAGCAATCTTTGCCACTGAACTGTAGAAAGTATCAACGGAAATAATACTCTTTGGAAATTCTTTTCTGATCATCACAAGTGTTGGGATCAATCTCTCCTCTTCCGTTTTTGCATCAATTCTTTCCGCACCTGGTCTCGTGCTTTGTGCTCCGATATCGATAATATCTGCGCCCTCACTCAACATTTTTTCTGCAAGCAAGATTGCATGGTCAACATTTTTCCACCGACTCTGACCATAAAATGAGTCTGGAGTAAGGTTCAGAATACCCATCACAACAGGTCTTTCAAGACGAAAGGTTCGCAGGGGGAAATGGATTGTTCTGGGTGATTTGTCCAATGACATAAAAAAAATGGTCGATTACTTAATTTGATGTCCAAATTTGCGCGCAAATATTCAATCTACTTTGAGCGAAACCAATAAACAATTTGATCAGGCTGTTGCTAAATGTCGAGAGCTCTTTCTCAAGAAGACTTCAGACTATGGAACGGCATGGCGCATTTTGCGAACTTCAAGTCTTACTGATCAAATCTTTATCAAGGCGCAACGTATTCGCACTCTTGAAGAAAAAGGAAGAAGTGAAGTGGATGAAGGCATTGAAGATGAGTTCATCGGCATTTTGAATTATGCACTCATGGCGTTGATTCAGATGGAATTGCCGGGAAATCAGGAACTGGAATTACCCGCCGGAAAAGCGGTAGATCTTTATGATGAGCAAGTCGCCATTACCAAAGATCTGATGATGAAAAAGAATCACGACTACGGCGAAGCTTGGCGCGAAATGCGTGTTTCATCATTCACAGATTTGATATTGATGAAGCTCTTGCGCATCAAACAAATTGAAGACAACAAAGGGAAAACAATTGTGAGCGAAGGCATTGATAGCGGTTACAGAGATATCATTAACTATGCTGTATTCGCTTTGATCCAATTGAACTATAGTGACAAAGCAAAATGATTTGCTAAAACAGTTATTACGACGTTAACATAAGCAACCAAAAGTGATCGTTTGAGATTTATTAATGGAAAAAAGAAAAGCAATACTATGAAAGTCATTTTTACAATCTGCAGAGTAATTGTCGGTTCGTTGTTCATCGCCTCAGGTCTTATAAAGGTGAATGATGTTATCGGATTTGGATATAAGCTGGAAGAATATTTTGGTGAAAGAGCATTGGGCTTTCCGGGCTTAATGGAATACGTAATTCCCATCGCCATCTTCATTGTTATCGGTGAAGTATTGCTTGGAGTGGCGCTCTTGCTTGGGGCGTGGCCAAAATTGACAACAACATTGGTTTTGGCAATGACCGTTTTCTTTACCTGGCTTACCTATTACACAGCACATTGCGAACCAACTTCACTTGCCATTTTTCAAGATGCCTCAGGAAAATTATTTATCGAATCTCCTGATTGCGTTTTGACATGTGGTTGCTTTGGTGATGCCATAAAGCTGAAGCCGATAGAGTCATTCTATAAAGATGTCGCTCTTCTCATTTTCATCATTCCGATTTTCTTCGCGGCATGGGCGGGTAAAATCAAGTTGAACTCCTACAAAGAGGATGCAATCATCCTTGTGCTATCGCTGCTTGTTGTTGCTGGATTTTCCTATGGCATGCTTCACTGGATGTTCCCGGTATTGTTTACGCTGATCAGTTTTGGTGTTGGTGTTTTATTAAAAAAGTTTTCAAAAGAAAAGCAATGGGTTATGGCCATGGGCGTACTTGCGGTTTGCTGCATGTTGCAATACTGGACACTTGTTCACTTACCGCTGAAGGACTACCGTGCTTATGCCATAGGAAATGATCTCAAGCATAAGATGTCAACTTCGGATGAATTGATTGAGAAATCCGCCCTCGCAAATTTTATCAGGGAAAGGATTACACCACTTACTGCAGATACAATTGACTTTGAAAGCAATGTATCCAATCCAAAAAACATAGAGGATCTGCAGAAATATTTGATGGAAAGCGGTTCATCGAATGCGTCAATCACACCTGTCCTTGCTGAGCTCAATAAAAACTATGATGCGTGGAAAAGGGAAATTGAAGATCTCCAACCTCCCAAATTTGTCAATATGTACACGCTGAAAAGCAAGGATACAGGAGAGTTAAAAGAAGT
>JAYTOA010000231.1:0-4129 GCA_043748015.1 Flavobacteriales bacterium | reverse complement strand
CGCATCCGACTCTTCTTTTTCGAGTTTGAGTTGGTTGATTTTGTCGGCGAGACCAAAGGAAAGCAAAACACCTTCAACAGCAGAGCCGATGGTCATGACATTAATAGTAAAATCGTTAGTTGGTATCACATCAAAATCTTTTAATACGAAAATTATTATTCCCATCATGAAAATACTCCACGCAACTAACAGGTTACCCGCTTGTTTTACTCCCTTCTTCCAAATTTTTATCGAAACTACCAAAACTAGAATAGCCGCAAAAGAAGCTGATGGTTGTAGAATGTTATATGCTAAATTAAAATGACCCGAAATCGCTAATAACACCACCACGCCATAACAGCTGAAGACGATATAAAAATATAGCATGCTCTTGGGCAGAAAGACCTTGACATTGATGTATCGAATGAAAAATTGGCAACCAACTATTCCAACCGTACTGCTTAATAAAAAAACTCCGTATCGTTCAATCTCCGGAAACATAGGCCACACGAATCGTAAGGTATAACCTTGAAAATTGGCTTGAGTAAGGAATAGTATTACTACGTAAAAAACGTAGCTCAAATACTCTCGTTCTCTCGTCCTTATGTAAAGAAACACATTGAACAATAACATTGCGGCTAAGACTCCGGCGAATATTCCGAACCAAAGATCCTTCATTTGATGCAGTTCGGAAATTGACTGTCTTGTCCCAAATTTCAAAGGAACCAATACTTGGTCACCTGAGTTTATTTTTAGGAATACTTCTTTTGTTTCGCCATATTCGAACGGTATTTCAAAACAATAGTTCTGGTATTTTATATGACGGCTGCGAATGGCGGACCTGTCATCCAAGTATCGTACTTGCAACACGCCGTTTTGATAGTAGTAAAGTGTAACTTCGTCAAGGCTTGGTTGATTCACGCTTAAAACTAAAACATTCTCACTTGTTAAATTTTGTAGTGTTGCCTTAATCCAGTTATTGTAATTGGAAACGAGAAAGTTTGGCACATCTCGACTACTTGCAAAAAATGAAATTCCCGATTGAATCTCACTAATTGAAAGCAACGTCGTAGAATCCTGATACAACAAAATCTGCTTACCAAAGTTTTCAGCAATTGGTGCATCATCTGTGACAGTTACAGTTTGACTGTATATCTCTGCATTGCAAAACAGGCAAATTGCAATAAAAATTTTAGCTATGTTCATGACGTCTTTCTTCTACGTCAATCTCTGCAATTAGGTTATAGTTAACAAGTAATTCTTTTCCTTGTGACGACTCCAAGTGCTCCTGCACAGGGGACTGCATCAAGCTGAATATTCTTTCACGTTCCTGTGCGTCCGCTCGCTCGAGTGAATATAAATCTTCAATCCTTAATATAGTCGAAACAAACTTCTCAGTCGGATAATTAAACTTTCCATTATCTCCAACCTCTTCGACATAGGAGAACCCAAGTCGCATAATCATCCTTAAAGTATAGGGTGCTGAAAAACAAAATACATTTCGAGGGTTTAGTGAAGCACTAAGTGCTATTGAACATCTGGCTAAAAGTGGACTAATTCCGCGGCCAAAGACTTTTTTTGAATTCCACAAGCCACAGGACTCAACTGCACCTGACTCCTTCAATGACTCGAATAATTCCAACACTCTGTGATCTTGAGCTTTTACTGCTTCGACTACTGGTAATGGGAATTTACTATTGTACTTGTGAAGCCGAATGCCCCCCACTAATTCACCGCTCATGGCATCAAGTGCAGAAATGACCAAAACATCTTCATCCTCCATCCACAGAGGCACGTTGCTGGTAAGATTTAAGATTCCCAATTCCACTAGTATCTTAGTGTGGCCTTCATGAAATTCAATGCAACTTTTGGGCTCGTCAACCGCTCGAAATGCTCGAAAAATATAGCTCATGCGAAAACGAGTTTTTGATCTATGGGTTTTCTTAGACTCGTTGAGTCAGGCTTATCAGCCTTTGTAATTCTGAATAAAAAAACAGATTTCCTGCCTTTCAAGACTGGCAAGATTTCTTCAAGTTCAGATTTCAATCCTATTACTTTATGTCTTTCACTGTCGTTTAGATAGCTCAAGTCATCCATATGAAGACGTGAAAACAACATTTGCAAAATTGTGAAAGGCTGAAACCCAAGACCTAAACACGTCGCCATCAACCAAATACGCTCCGCGGCCATTCCCCCATCAATCAATGCTTCTTGGCTAAAATCTGGGATATCAATTAGACCAACAGCTGAGGCAGAATCAAAAGAATATCTCGAAATTCGCTCAAAACCTTTGCCTCCATCAATCTCATTCAAAACATTGATTGTCTCAAGCTCCTTAGACAATTGTAACCCGATTTTATCCAATGCCGTAAGATCAAAAAGCGAAAGATCTAGTCCATCTCTTGTTGATTCGCATTCGGATTTTGTCCATCGAATTTCATTCTTAAAAAAATCCTGATGACCATAAAGGTTCATCAATCGCATCCTATCCGCTTTACATATTAATTTTCCAATCCTCGAAATAATATCGCGATCTGTAACGAAATTAAATCGAACATGATTGGGCAATTCTACATTTAAAAATTCAGATACTTCTATCCCATTCAATTGGGCATATGGCACATTCTTTCTATTGCTTGTTCGCAATCTTATGTACTTAGACAAGAGAACCGCTTCTGGTTCAGTGTTACTTGCGTTACTAAAAGTGACATGAACAACTGGGTCGGAAAAATTCACTCTTTTTAGATGCACAATCTTTGGAGAAAGAGATTCAGTCAATGCTGAAAGTCTGAGATTCTCAAGAGCGCATCCGAAGCCAATCAAAGATCCAAAACTGAAATTATCAGCAAATGATCGTTCAACTTCCTTGTCAAGAAATAATAAAAGATTTCCATTCTTATAGTACCACAGCCATCTTTGAGAATTCCCCGGGGAGCTTGCCCAATTAGCATCTTCAACAATCCTTTGAACTATATCTTTTCCAACCGCAAAAGCGTCAGGCAGCTCCAATCGATCGTATATAGACTCGAGCAAATTTCTATTCATGGCACCATCACTCACGTCGATAATTTGCTGGATATTTTTTGTCGGATCCTGATCTTCGTGATCGAAATACTTTCTTTCCGAAATAATTTTCTCACCAAGCAATATTCTACGGACCGAATTGGCCGCAATCGCCCCACCAAGCATCACGTCTGTTCCCAATTGAGGCCATGTAGTTATTGTCGATCCTACTTCGAGTCCAGAAACCTTCAACCTTCTAGAAAGAGAGTCAACACCAAGGATTGGAATTATATAGGGAAGCTTCTCTTCCGAGGACTTAAGGCTCTTCAGAAAATCATAACTGATAGTCTCATCGATCAACCCGTGCAACATTGGATAATCAGGATCTTCATCATATCTCTCAATATCCAACATCCCCCTATCGCTTGTGTCCATTACGACAGGAATTCCGCGCCTCTTAGCATGTTGACGCGCTAATATTTTCACTTCAACACTATCGCATTCTTCTACCAACAAATCCAATTTTCCACCATCATCAAAAAACGCATCAATATTTTCCGGATCGATACCGGCGTGAAAACATTTTACCTTTATGAATGGATCAATATCGGCTATTTCACGAGCCACAATTGTCGTTTTATGTAATCCAATACTGGCGACTCCAGTTCTGATGCGATTTAGGTTACTCAACTCCAATTTATCAAAATCTGCAATTCGCAATTCTCCACCTATTCGCTCCATAGCTAATGCTAATGCAACTGATTGCCCTACACTCAAACCAATAATGCCTATCTTCTTTTTGCGAAGTTCCGCTTGTTCTTCAAACGTAATTTTATAGGCATTCCGAATTGTTCTTACGCGCACAAACTCCTCTTCATCCAGCATGTGCACCACCATCGCCCGCCACGGATAGTAAACCCACACACCATATTCATCAGAAGGGCGATCGGATAATTTTTCTTTGACAAGATTCGCATACTGCTCCTCAGTAAGTGTCACTGAAGGATTTTCCAATTTCACGAGATCGCGCAATTGAGAATCGATCCTGTCACATACAATAATGTGAGGATTCTGTTTCAGCAGAATTTCAAGTGCATGGCACTCCTCCGGATTTTTGAGGCGGTAAAAGGTTGGCTTATCTCCGTGG
>JAYTOA010000230.1:0-5228 GCA_043748015.1 Flavobacteriales bacterium | reverse complement strand
TCGACTTGTTTGGTATGCTCATTCAACGGCAAAAACTCGAGTTCTTCGAGAGGACCGCTGACACCGAGTGCGCGCAGAAGTTTTCTCGCACTCTTGATTTCTTCAATAATGAACGTCTTGATTTTGACAGCTAACTCTTTTCCTTGTTGTGTTGCAAATGTGTCAACACCGCTACCTAAACTATTTGGAATAAGATATAAAGTTCCTTTTTTGCTCAATGTGTTTTTTTTCGTTATTGAGTTATGAGGTTACTGGGTTATTAAGTTATTGTATGAACGTCTTCCGACAATAACACAATAACTTAGTAACCAATAACCAATAACTATTCACCAAGGTTAATGATTGTCCTCGCCGAGGTCATCAAAAGTCACATCGCCTTCAGCAGCCTGTGAAGAATGCTCCATGCTATTCTCTTCGTATTCCTGACCTTGCTTTCTATTGCTTTCAGCAGTGCGGAATTCGCCGGTGCCTTGTAATTCGCGGATGTGTTCGACAGCACTTTGGAGGCCATCAATGAATCCTTCGAAATCTTCTTTATAAAGAAAAATTTTGTGTTTTTCATAGCGCGGAGGTCCGTCGCCCTCTTGGCCAACGCGTTTACTCTCCGTGATAGTCATGAACAAATCATTACCACGTGTTGATTTCACGTCGAAAAAATAGGTCCTCTTACCAGCGCGCACAGATGTTGAAAAAACATCTTCTTTGTACCCTTCACTCATGGTCTAAAAAAAAATAGTTTGAGATTTTAGAAAATAGTATAGTGAGCCAAATGTAGATAAGGTTTCATTCGAACCAAGAAAAAAATGAGTTAGTAGAAATGTCCGGAGTAGAAAAATGTGTTGTACATCATTTCATTATTAGAAAAATAAATGACTCCTCCTATGCGCAAAAGCTATCTTGAAAGCGTGATATGTCCTACAAACTCATGCGGCAATCCGACAAGATCTTGGGCCAGGATGACATAATTGTAAATACCACTTTGAGCGAGATATTCACCATTGTGTACGCCGCCATTCCATGGTTTCAATGGATCATCAGATTCGAAAATCGGATCTCCCCAACGATTAAAAATTTTGATCGTGTACTTTGAAATTCCCGTCATTTTTGGAATCCATAAATCGTTGATGCCATCAAAATCAGGAGTAAAAGAATTTGGCGCGAAGAAAACAAATCCATTCACGATAACCGTTCCTGTGACGCGTGCTGTGCAACCAAACTCAGATGTGACATGCTGCGTAATCGTTTGAATTCCCGCTTCCGTCCAGTTGTAAGCGAAGTCACATTCTTCACTCGAACCACCATCGCTCATTGTAAAATAACAAGTAACCGCACCAAATGAAGAGTCGGCAATCATCACTTCGGGGTTCAGAATATCAACAATCTGCGGCGTGATGCTGAAGCCGGGAATTGGATTGGGATGAACCACAACAACACCCGGAAATTCTTGAGTCACTTCATCCACACAACCTTGCAAAGTGAATGCTGTTACCGTTACATCATAGACACCCGGATTTTCATATACATGAGAAGTTTCCCCTTGCTGTGAAGAGTTACCATCTCCAAAATCCCACAAGTAGTAAACAGGAACATCAGATGTGGCTGAACCGAACATCTGCACGAAAAGACCGGGGCAACCATCAGAAGAATTCACAGAAAGATTGCTGATGAAATGATCTACGATCTGTACCGAATCGACATAGTTCTCAGTACAGCCATTTTCTGAAATCGTCAATGAAACCGTATGAAAACCTGTCGCATTGAAATTTACATTGGGCGGATTTTGCTGATTTGAACTTACAGGAATTGCGTTGTTTCCGAAATTCCAATTGTATACAGCCTGATTTGTAGCGGCACCAAGTGCGGAAAAATTGTAGCTGTTATCTCCCAGACATCCAACGGCAGGATCATCGAAATCAGCATGGAGCAAACCATAAATTTCAATCGTTGAATAGCTTGTGTCGGGACAAGCAAAAGGTGCAGACACAATCAGCGAAACCAGATACACACCCGTGTCAGCGTATGTGCGGACAGGATTGGGCAACAATGAAATATCCGCACTACCCGGAAGACCAAAATCCCACAAATAGTCCACGGCAAATTCTGCAGAATTCTGAAATTCATATTGGAAACCGTTGCAGAAAATTGACTGCGGCACTATACCGGAAACGGGATCCGGAGGATTATTAAGTGTCGTTGTATCCGCTTCCACGCAGCCATTGTCTTGAACACTGAGCATGACGGTCATTTGCAAAGCCTCCGCATTCATGATAATGTTCGAAGGATTGGCCAACGACGATGAAGATGGTTGCGAATCAGCGCCAAAATTCCAGTTGTAGGTTGCGTTAGGAGATACTGTGCCCGTCATCGAAAAATCGTACGTGTCCTGACTGTTCAAACATTCATATCCACCAACTATAATAGTAGGAGAAATAACCGGCAACGAAGTAAAAGTACTAAAAGCAGTATCGGCACAAGGCCATCCGGGATTCGCAATCAGTGTGACGTTGTAGACACCGCTTTCAAGATAAGTGAACTGTGGACTCATTACATTGCTCGTGTCGCTCTCGATTCCGGCAATCCCAAAATCCCAATGAAAAAATGAAGCGTTTGTGCTTTGATTGCTGAACTGTAGTGTAAGACCCGTACAAAAATCCGTTTGTACAGGAATGGTCGCGATGATATTCGGGTCACACATAGTGACATTGAACTGAAAGTCGCGATTACTGGTGTTGATTAGCACACCATTGCGGTATTCACTCACACAAATACCAATGACATATTGACCAAGCTCAGTGGCCGTGCCCGTGATATATCCCGTAACAGGATCGATCGCGAAAGCCGGATTGCTCGCAATAGGATATGTGTCAGAAAATCCGTTGGCATAACTGAGAGATTGATAAGGTGGTCCCGCCGGTGGATTTGGAGCAGGATTCGTGGAAGATCCACCGAGTAGAGGAGCACAAAATTCATAGGAAAGAGAATCTGCATCAGGATCGGTTGCGCTGTGGTCGAAATAAAATTCAGCATTCAAGCAAAGAGCAACCGGTGGAAAATTTGTAAAGCGAGCAGACGAGTTTTGTGCTCCAAACTCACTTCCAGGAATCAACGTTCGAAAAGTGGCACCTTGGGATTGCGGTGCTATCAGATTGTCGATAGATGGATTGCGGCAGCAACGCTGGTAAACAATTGTATATCCTCCAGCGATTGGAGGAAGGTTGAATGTTTCCACGTACACCGCACGTTCAACACAAACATCAGGAGGCAAAATGAAACAAGGATTTTCTAGTTCAATTGGAACCAACGTTACTACAGCACTTGCAAGCGACATGGAAAAATCACCATTGATCAATGTGCCATTGGATGTTCGGATAACCCCTAAAACTGCCGATTCGTCGAATCCTGTGCCTTGGGTATTCGTTGGGCCACAGTCGCGATATACTTTCAAAGTAATCTCGTAGTTGTTGTTACCTAAATAGGTATAATAAATTTCTCCACCTACGACGTGTGTGGAATAAAGTAGCACCGGCATGAGAAACAGTGCACAGAATGTACAGAGACAGTTGAATATATTTCCACAACGTCTTTTCAAAAGAGCAGGTATTGCAAAATGCGCTACCAAAGTAACTCGAAACGAAGGAATAAGGTTGTCGATCATTTGAAAAATAATTCACCGAGTGTTTCATTTCTACAGTCCGATTTGTCGCAGGATCTGAATCATTCTGAGTATTGTATCATGCAGATTATTGTGATTCCATTCTCAGTGCCAATGAGTTTCTAGGTTGTTTAACGGTAAGGCGCAGGGTTGTTTAACGGTATAAAATTGGGTCATTCAGCCCTTGATTTCACTTTGTATATAAATACACCTTTGTATAGTTCAAATACAGACGAGGACAATACTCGTTAGGCTTAAAAACCTAAACCTTTAGCCAAAACCCACTAGCCAAACCGCAGCGTTTGTGCGGGACATTGTTACAAAGAGTGGGTATGGGAAAAATGCCGAGAGCTTTTGCCATTGACCTGTGCCCCTCTTTTTTTATAGCGTTACGACTTTTACTGAATAGATATATATAGGAATATGATTTTGTTTTCAGGAAAATTTCAATTGAAGTTTTTCGTAGAACAAGCAGCTTATTTCGAAAAGAGACGCTGCCCGATTTTATCCAAAGTTTTTACCGCTGTAAAAATTTATGGAATATCGGGCTCGTCTCTTTGTTGTCAATATCAGTTGTAATCCGATCACGGTTTCATTCACGGAATAACCTCAGATTGGCTGGGTTGTAAATTCGCTTTGGAATTTTTTTCATTCCATAACCAACGCATTCTATGAAACGACCACTGGTACTTCCACAGACTTCTATCGACAATCCTGAACTTCAAAAACTTATCGAATTTTATAATGAGACACTTGGATTTTGTCCCAATAGTGTGAAGACAATGCACATTCGTCCGCGCATTGCTATGGCTTTTATTGAAATGAATAAAGCCGTAATGGAAAATCATGGACGCGTAACCAGCGCTCTGAAAAGAATGGTTGGATACATCAGCAGTTTGCAGGCGGGTTGTCGTTATTGTCAGGCACATACTATCCGCGCTGCAGAAAGGTATGAAGCCAGTCAGCAACAACTTGACAATATATGGGAATACAAAACACATCCTTGCTTTTCAGATGCAGAGCGTGCTGCATTGGATTTTGCTTTGGCAGCCTCCGCTATCCCAAATGCGGTAGACGATGCGATTGCGGAAAATTTGCGCAAGCATTGGGATGAAGGTGAGATTGTAGAGATTGCGGGTGTGGTTGCACTATTTGGTTATCTCAACAGGTGGAACGATTCCATGGGAACGCAGATTGAAGATGGTGCCAAAGAATCGGGAGAAAAACTTTTGGCTAAGAATAATTGGCAATCAGGCAAGCACGACTATTCGAATCTATGAGTGTCGCAACATTTTCAAAATGACGAATGCATGAGCAAAAAATTTCCCGATCGACCCACGCAGAAAATGCAGAATGTCTCTTTCAGCTCTGTGGATGAATTTCTTGATTTCATTCCAGAAGAAGAATTGCAAATTGTAGAGGCATTGCGAAGTTTGATTTTCCATTGTATTCCGGAAATAAAAGAGAAGTTATCGTTCAATGTCCCATTCTATCGAAGACATCGCAGCCTCTGCTTTATCTGGCCCGCATCCATACTTTGGGGAAAGAAAAAGAGTTATGACGGAGTGCAATTTGG
>JAYTOA010000229.1:0-3425 GCA_043748015.1 Flavobacteriales bacterium | reverse complement strand
TTCTAAGGTGCAAAATCATTTGCAATGTATATCCCCTAAGCATCACTCTTAACTTATACAAACAAATACAGGCCAATGCGATGTAACACGTTAATCCGATAATTTTTTTCAGCCATGCATGCGGGATTCTCAAATCTAAGCAATAGAAAATCCACTTTCATTGAACAAAATTGAATGTGCTTTTTCTACTGCTTGATTTGGGTTTAGAAGGCGCGCCTTCGCGTGAGACAAGGGAGATTCCTCACTTCGTGTCGGAATGACACCGCACGCGAGCGAAGGGGACAGCTCGGCGCTTCGCGCCTCGCTGTCATCCGCGGTCAAGGGTTTTCATGCTATGTCGTTAGAATTGAAAAAGTCAATCACATTCTAAATCAGTTTTGCGAAGGAGGCAACAATGAGGCGCTTCGCGCCTCATTGTTGCCTCCTATTTGTGTGCGTGAACTGTCCTTCCGAAACGAAGTGAGGAATCTCCCATGCTATACTTAATTCCTCGGTTCAACGGTGAAATGATTCTGACGCTATGCTTACTAAAAACGAAGTGAAGAATCTCCCTGGGGGTAATTCTGGAGGATCACTTAACGGTTTGCAGCTACCGGCAGGTGTCGATTAGCAGCACAACAATTCAAATGTATTACTGAACTTTCTCCAAACCACCAACCTTTTTGCAAACCACAAACCGACACTTGCTGGTAGGTGCTGTTATGTGTGTTTTAATATGAATTCATTGTATGACTATATCTTTATTGAAAGTTCTAATCGACCACCAAATCCGAGTTCAATAATTTTTTGTAACGTTGAAATGCGCGCTTCTTTGATGTTGTTTTCAATTTTTGAAATATAGGATTTTGTTGTGCCAACCTTTTCGGCAAGTTCCTCTTGAGTCATGCCCATCTCAATCCGAGTATCATGAATCAATGCGCCCATTTTGAAACTTTCGTAACCAGCTTCAAGTTCATCGCGCTTTTTCGTGCCGCGCTTGCCATAGTTTTTTACTTTAAACTCTTCGAGAGTCTTCGTATTCTTATTTTGTGTTTTCATATTCTGCTTTGATTTTAAGTGCTTTTTCAATTTCCTTGTGAGGCATTTTTTGCGTCTTTTTCTGGAAGCCATTAGCTAGTACTACTAGATTTCCTGATCAAAAAAACAGAAGATCCGAAATATGTCGCCTCCAAATTGAACTCGGATTTCAAAGAGTCCATCCGTATTCTCGATGTGTTTTAGATACGTTTCAGGAACTCTAGGCATTTCTTCGATCAAATCGAAAGTCCAAACAATTTTTGCCTTTACTTTTTTTGTTTGCTTTTCAAAAAAGGCCTGGAAGTAGTCCTTGAAAAAGATAATTTTTCTATGACCCTGATTTGTATCCATTAGGCGAAGATAACAAAGTTTCCCTTAAGTGAAACATCAAATGGAAAATTGAGAGCGATTTTTATGATTGAGCGCGGCTCACGAAAATCACACATAACTTTATGATAGAAATCAGAAAAGTAGGAGAATCAGAAGCACAATGAAGAATGAAGATTTCCCTCGCTATTTCAACAGTCGATTGTCAAAAGGAAAATCAGAATGATCAACTAACTTAATCTTGCCAAAATCTTTGTGTGCAGGATTGATAAGGTAATTAAAATCACCTTTCACAACAGCTGACGGAACTTTCAAAATGCAAGTCGAAGACTTGCGGATAAATTCATCCCCTATTTTCTGAGTAGCCGGTCCGTGAGGAAAATTATTCCATCCAACCGGTAGTGATGCAGAAGCAATCGTCTTAACTTTTACTAACGCTGGAATTTCAATTTCCATCATGACAAAATCATTTGGCAATAATCCCAGCGGAAGATGCACTGCCACCTCCGCCATGGCGAGAGCGCGGCTTTCCGAACAGTAGATCATTTCTGTGCCTTTCGAATTCCAGCGATTGCCCGACTGCGCAGCGCCTTTGCCACTCAGTTCAATCTTATACTTCTTTCTTGCTAGACGAAAGACTTTCATCACGCGAAGATTCCCTGATCGATACGGTTGAGTTCATTCATCACCATTTCCTTTCCGTAGGAATCCTTCAGCAACTCAACGGGCTTCATTCTGCCGAGCGCCAATGAAGGCATATTGAGCCATTCATAAAATTGAACAGATGAATCGAAAACATGATTACCAAGTGAAGTGACTTCGGCCAATTCGATAATTTTTTCTGAGTGTATCGGTTTGAACACGTAGTCTTTGTCCTTTTTGTATCGCTGCAAAGACTTTTGAGAAATGTTGAGAAAATTGGACCAATCGGACTCTGTGAAGGGCGTCAGATTTTGGATGGACATGAACAAAGATTGTGTGATGCCTTCGCGGATAGCGGTGACAACCAACATGCGGTTGGAGAAAAACTGATGGTAGGAAAGATTCGCATAACCGCGACCGGACTGGCTATTCGCGAGCAATCGCTTCAAGTATGTTTTGAATTCTTGCTCCAATTTCTTGATGCTATTCTGAGGATTTAAAACCATGTCTTAGACATTTGTCCCCAAAAATAAGACAAATTTCCAAAGCGACATTACACAAACAATAGTTTTTTACAATACATCAGAAAAAGTTGAAACACCAGTTATTCGCCATATCGAAAATGACCAATAATTTTAAAGTCGAACAGCATGTCCTCCACTACCTGACCTCCACCAATATTATGAATGACACAATTGCGCTTGCCATCTGTAGACATTTTGTTCGCGACCAATCCGATATGCGTTATGCTACCTCCAAGGTTCCAGCAAACAATATCACCGGGTAAATAATCCATTGATTTAATAGAATTTGGAAGTTTGGTTCCTTTGCGTTCGAAGAAAACCATGAGGTTGGGCACGCGCCTGTGATCGATGTTGGTGTCGGTCTTCTTTAATCCCCAAATCTTCGGATACTTTTCGAAATGCCCCTTCATGTCTTCGTGAACTTCCTTTTGAAGATCGACACCCAACTTTCGATAAGCACGAATTATGACATCAGTGCAGACACCCTTACCCGAAGGAACATCACCATTGGGATAAGGAATTGAGAAATAAGAAGGGTCGTATTTGACATGTTGCTTCACAAGTGCAGAAGCTGAATCCGCCAGATGTCGTTGAAAAACACTTTGTGAACTCAGGACCGTTTGCCATCCTAGCAATTGGATCAAAAGAAAGAATTTCAAAATTTTCATGATATTCATACAACAAAGAGATTGATTTATTGTGACATTCCAGTCATTTTCTTTGACAGCGATTTGAATGTCAACACAGCCTACAGCGGAAAAATTGCAGTTCAGGCATCCACCAACCTCCAGTTCATGCAAACCCTGCAACTCACCATGCCGACGGATGGATATTTCTACACCTTCCTCACCAATTATTCTGATCAACTGGTGAGCTTCGATAACCTCACCATACACTATACGCAAGGCAAGTTGA
>JAYTOA010000228.1:0-3845 GCA_043748015.1 Flavobacteriales bacterium | reverse complement strand
TTGTCATTCCGACACGAAGCGAGGAATCTCATTTCCGGTTATAGTGTAGGATCAATTTCTCTCATCCTTATGCCATATCGGAATATTTATTCCAAATGTGAATAAATGTTCGGGGCTTATTCCGTGTGAAATCGGAAATTTGGCGAACTATTATGCTGAAGAGTTTATCCATATCCAACTACGCTTTGATCGATCAGGTCGATTTGCAATTTAACAAAGGCATGACGGCTATCACCGGCGAAACCGGTAGCGGCAAGTCAATTCTGTTAGGTGCCTTTGGTTTGCTACTCGGTGAACGCGCCGATACAAAAGCCATTCGTGATGAAAAACTGAAGTGCATTGTTGAAGCAGTTTTTGATCTCACGGGTTATGGGTTGAAGGAATTTTTTGTGGAGAATGATCTGGATGATGAGACGTTGACTTCTATTCGACGTGAGATTGCTCCGGGAGGGAAAAGCCGCGCATTCATCAACGATACACCGGTGCAAATTGCAACCTTGAAATCGTTGGGTGCTTTGCTCGTGGACATTCATAGTCAGCATGAAAATTCACTGCTTGGCAATCGCGATTTCCAGTTTTCTGTGGTGGATGCTTTTGCAGGAAATCTCTCTCTCATTGCTGAATACAAACTCAGTTTTGATCAATACAAAGTTTGGAAAAGGGAGCTGGATGAAGCTATGAGCAATGAGGCACAAATGCGCCAGGAAATGGATTTTTTGCAATTTCAACTTGCGGAACTTGAGAAGGCAGGTTTAGATGAAATCGATCAAACCGGACTTGAACAGGAGCTCGATACTTTGAGTAACGCAGAGCAAATTCGCTCAACGCTTGACCTTGCAATTTCCTCCTTGGACAATGATTCTTCCGGCGTTTTGGTTGCAGTGAAAAATGCAAAGAGCAATCTTTTGAAAATCGCTTCTTTCAACAAGCAGTTGGAAGAATTCACCAAGAGAATGGAAAGTGTTTCTATTGAAATTCTCGATCTTACACGTGAGATGGAATCTTTCGCAAGTGGTGTTACAACAGATGAAAAGCGCGTGGAGATCATCGGCGAAAAACTTTCTCAGCTTTATCATTTGCAGAAGAAACACAGGTTGAATACTGTTGCGGAATTGAGCTCACTAAAAAATGAGTTCAGCGCCAAGTCGGGTGGGGAAGGAAGTTTCGATGAGAAAATTGAAACACTCAAAACAAAACTTGCCTCGTCAGAATCAGAGCTGCATGTCATCGCCACGAAGATTACGGCTTCTAGAGTGAAGGCCGCAACTGCAGCAATGAAGGAGATGAAGAAGTACTTTGTTGAACTAAGTCTCGATCATGCTGAATTGATGATTGACGTGAGTGATTCGAAGGAATTCAATGTGTTTGGCAAGAATGATATTGCGTTTTTGTTTCGCGCCAACAAAGGTGGTCAGCTGCTTCCGGTGAAGCAAGTAGCGAGTGGTGGTGAAATTTCGCGCGTAATGCTGGCCATCAAGGCTTCTATTTCTAAGCACAAGAAATTACCGGTTTTGATTCTCGACGAGATTGATCAGGGTGTGAGCGGTGAAGTAGGCAAAAAGATCGGAACCATTCTCAAAGAGATGAGCGGTGAAATGCAATTGCTGGCCATCACGCATCTTCCACAGATAGCAGGTAAGGCCACGCATCAACTCAAAGTATATAAGTCTACAGACAACACCAATACTACAACGTACGTCAAAGAGATCACGGGTGAGGAGCGCGTGAATGAATTGGCGGAAATGCTTAGTGGTAAATCTGTTTCTAAAGCTGCTATTGAGAATGCGAAGGAATTGATGAATTAAAGTTCTCTCAATTTTACTCAGTTAACTTGTTGTATTGTAGTGAATAGCGATGCCTTCGGCACATAATCCCAAAGTAGAATTCTTTGTGGTTTTCTAACTAATTCATTTTTTTTGAGCATCAAGGAAAAAATAGACAATGCCATGCATCTATTTCATTTTCGATCGGGCATTGGATGGGATCAACTTTCGGAACATGAGAAGGACACACTTGAGACGAATGGCAAAAAGATTTTATTGAAGAAAAAGAAAGTGCTTTTTCGCCAGTGAAGTTATCCGCGTGGAGTATATGTTTTGATAAGTGGTAAGCTGAAAGTTTACCAGTTGAATTACGATGGCTCAATACAAATTTTATTCGTTTATGCTGCCGGTGAAGTGTTTGGATATAGGCCAATGATCTGCAATGAGAAGCAGCCTGTGACGATTGCGGCACTAGAAGATTGCAAATTGCTCTTCATAGATCGTGAATATTTTTTGAACTTTCTCAATAAATCTGAACGCCTCACTGAAAAATTAATGGTGAGCTTGAGTCATGAGTTTACCGTGCTTACCAATAGAATGAATGTTTTCGCACAACGTGGAATCAAAGAACGACTTGCACTTGCGCTATTGATTCTCAACGAAAAATACAAATCAGAAAATTCGGTCGATGATATTTCAGAAATTATTCTCACGCGAACTGATCTCGCGAATTTTGTTGGAACATCACTTGAAAACCTCGTGCGAACTTTGAATTACTTTAAGCAAAAAGAATTAATAAGCACTCGAGGCAAGAGCATCTTCATTCACATTTTTGAGAATCTTTTTATCCTCTCCGCGATAGAATAAGTGTTCTGTATGCTGCGGCCTGACCGCTTTCCATCAATAGTTTGACTTTGATCAAAGTTTTAGCTTAAGCTTCAATGTACTTTTGAGTATGTCGGCCAGTACGGTGTTGGTCGTTGTTTATATCAACTAAAATCAAGCATAATGAGTAAGGGAAAAGAAGACAATATTTTAAATCAAATTAATTCAAGGACTTTGCAACCAGGTGATTTTGACGATGTAGTTGCAATGCAATTGAAGTGTTTTCCTAACATGGCAATATGGACGCGAGAACAGTTTGACAGTATCCTGCGCATATTTCCGGAAGGTCAGTTCTGCATTGAGCACGATGGAAAAGTAATTGCCTCTTCTTGTTCTCTTATTATTAAGAAGGATCAATACAAAGAGACTTCTACATGGAGTGAATTCACCGGAAATGGCTATATAAAAAATCACGCACCCGATGGCGACACTTTATATGGTATGGAAATCATGGTCGATCCTGATTTTCGAAATATGAAACTTGCTCGTCGTCTTTATGAGATGAGAAAGCGACTTGCAATTCAAAAGAATCTTAAGACTATTTCTATTGGGGGACGATTGCCGCAATATCATAAGTATCAAAATGAAATGGATGTGTATGACTATGTGCATGCAGTAACAGATAAAAAAATTTTTGACACTGTACTGACAACACAGATTGCCAATGGATTTGCCGTTAAAGAAATTCTCCCGAATTATCTACCACGTGATATAGAATCGTGTGGATACGCAACATATCTGGAGTGGGCGAATTTTCAATACAGAGATAGCACTGAAAGTGCCAGTTCACGTTATGTGCGTGTGGCAGCGGTTCAGTATCAAATGAGGACCATCAACAGCTTCGATGAATTTGCAGAGCACTGCGAGTATTTTGTAGATGTTGCTTCGGATTACAGAAGTGATTTTGTCATGTTTCCGGAAATGCTCACCATGCAGTTGCTTTCATTCATGCCGCAGGAAAAGCCCGCGGAATCGGCCAGAAGGCTTAGCGAGTTTACTGAACGATATGAGAAGATGTTCAACAGTTTGGCGATTAAATACAATATCAATATCATCGGTGGTTCACACTTGAATGTTGAGAACGATGATCTATATAATATCACATCTGTCCAAGACGTTTTCATGAAGTAGTATAAAAAAAGAAGTTGGCTCCGGACGAATCCGGTATGTTTGAGTTACCATACAAAAACATAAAAC
>JAYTOA010000227.1:0-1776 GCA_043748015.1 Flavobacteriales bacterium | reverse complement strand
CGGAGTGATGTTGTGGATTGCTTTCTTATTCGCTCTTTGACATTTGCGGTGTGTGGTATTCGCGCGATTGGAAGGTTGTGGATTGCTTTCTTATTCGCTCTTTGACATTTTTCGATTTAGCGATAGTTGACGCGCCTTAGTTGTGGATTGCTTTCTTATTCGCTCTTTGACATTAGATAAGCTCATTTTCGCTTCATTGTCAAAGGAATAACCCCAAAGAGACGAAACAAAAAATGCCCTTGATTGTGATGAAAAGCACTTTCAGTGGGCATTTTTTTTGTTAGAAAAGTTCAAGTTGTTGTGGACTTCCCGGAAGGTCATCTCTTGTACCTCCCCAAAAATTGATGATGTTGCCATATTGTTTATCCGTAATCCGCAGGATACTCACTTGACCTTTTGGTGGCACAATCGAGCGGATGCGTTTTTCATGAATGTCTGCACTTTCTGAACTTGCACAGTGTCTAGAGTAAACGGAGTATTGCATCATTCCGAATCCATCTTTCTGAAGATCCTTGCGGAAGCGGGCATAGGCCTTGCGTTCCTTCTTGGTTTTGGTAGGTAGGTCAAAAAAGACAAATAGCCACATGATGCGGTAAGCGTTTAGTTTGTTGTAGGCACTTTCCATGATTCAGTGCCGGACTCAAATCAATAGCTATGCCTCATCTGTAATTTTCAAGCTGGCACTGAGATCCGGGTATTTCAATTTCGTCGCTTTCCCTTCAAAACAGTCTGCGAGACTGGCGGTGGTAATGCTCAATGCATTGGTAAGATTTGTATTCGATTCTGAAATCGAAACATCTCTCACCAACATTTTCAGGAGTTCTGTTTTTGTTTCCTTGGTAACTTCTGTCTGACCGGTATTGAAAAGATACTTTACATGAATATCCACGAAGGGACGGTATGGTTCCATGATATCATCGGCCAGTGCATAATGATTGTATTTGTTGTGGTGGTGTATGCCAAGAGTAGGCAAGAGGCCGCTGCCGCAAAGTGCCCGAGCCACACCGGCTCTGAGTATAGTGTAGCCATAATTCAAAAGACTGTTTGGAGGATCGCCTGCACGTTCTCTGGTGAAATCCGAGCCAAACATGCGAGGCCAATACCGTCTGGCACCTTGCGCCTCCAGATTTTCAGTGTCACCACTCTTCACTTGTTTTGCTAAACCTTCGAGATCACCCGCTGGCAAATTGTAATGTTCAAGTACGCTGTTTTGATTGATGAGTTTAGCCTTTATAGTCTGCGCCCACAACTGCTTTTGCAATGGTTCGCTGGCTTCCACTTGCAACCTAAACCGTTCAGCTTGTATGCGATGTGTATCTAGATGAAAAAGCATCGATACAGGTAAATATTCCTTTCCACAGAAAATAACAGCTACATTGTTTTCGCTCATCACTTGAATGGCAGCAAGCGTAAAAGTAATGTTTGGATGCTCCAAAACGAGGTATCCAATATCTTCAATGGGCACAGTCGCCTCGCGCAATCCTTCCGCCTTGGGTTCAAGTATGAGCTGAGCATTGCGCACACTCAAATGATACGGGTTGGAAATATTCAGGGTACGAGGCTGCATATCAAATTCGTGTTAATTTTCCTGTCCTGTCAATTCGAACTTTTATTGGATTCATTGCTTTGAATGCCTTAAAGCTTGCTACCCTTTTCATTTGAACGTCATAATCTATCGTTGAGGCCAAGTGATGTCGAAATTGGTAATATAGACTACTGAGTTTTTGAACGCGATACAATCGGTCGCTAAGTAATTCCATGTCCGGATTATCCCAA
>JAYTOA010000226.1:0-10254 GCA_043748015.1 Flavobacteriales bacterium | reverse complement strand
AGATCCAATTGAAATTTTTCATAGGAAAAGAAATATTCAGAACCGTTGAATTCGAAATTTCCCGCAAATACTCTTCCCCCAAAAGCAAAGTCACGGTTCTTTTTAACCGTCACTTCTTTGTTCAAAGGAACAATATTCACCTTTTGTGAATCGCTCAATTGAAAATTCTCTACGCCCTTCAAATTCATATCATAATTCAATAAACTGAGCTGCGCATTTTGTCCTGAGACTAAATCGCTACTGAATTGAATTACGTCGAAATCTCGTTTACCAATATTGTTGTCGATGTACCAGAAAAGCTTCGGCTCAACCTTTACATAGTGGGTATTGAGGTCATATTGAATAAAACCTTTGTTGTTCAGGTCAATCAACATTGGATTCAATTGCTCTTCACTGTATCGCCCATATTTCGCAAGTTCTTTGGCATCAAATTCATTCCGCTTAATCGTTGCCAGAAATTCTTTTATCTCATTCAATGGATGAGTAAAACTGATACCCATCATTGAATCATAGCGCTTTTTTTTGAAGTAGGTCACAGATTCAAAAGCGCCATAATGTTGAGCGCTTCCTTGCAATGCTCCCATCTTAATGAGCGGGTCATCGATATTCCAGTATAGCGCTTCGAAGTACATATCGAGATTGTGATACGTGTTGTGATAGGGTGCCTTTGAAACTCCTTCATCACTTCGCAGTAGAACCAATTGACGCGTCTTACGGTCAAATGACAAATTGACATCAGAGTGTGTAATGGAGTCTTTGTCAATCAAAAAAAGCACACTCGCATGTGGAGAATTGATGCGGTCAGGTTTGATATCAAACTCAAGACTTTGAGCTATCAAAAACTTTTTTGAATCGCGATAGAATGTGAGCAGCGCAGGTTCTTCTTGTGTTCCACTTCCTTGAAGTTTCGTTCCTGCCATGGTAAATCCACCGTCATAGTCTACGCCCTTTACAATGTTTTGAATCTGCAGTCTTTGATAGTATGATTCGAATTTTGGATATGTACTCGTTTCAATTGTTTTATCCGCAAGGATTTTTTCAGTGAGTTTCCCCAGTAGCGGTTTATCGAAGAACTCATTGTAGAATGTTACTGAGTCTACCATAAATGTGCTTCCCTTAAGTCGGATGTTATAGCTGCCGAAATCCGCATAAGTTTTGTTTGGATCGAATCCGGCGCGTTCCCATGTCACTTTGCCTTTTGTTCCGTAAAATCGATCTGCGGTAGGGAAGTATATGCCGCCTGTTTTGAAAATGACACTGCTGTCTCCTTTGCTAAAACACTTGAGATCCAGCGATGGAAATTCTATAGCCGGTACAGAGTCGAAAACAAACTTGTAGTTGTTGTTGCTGCTTACCCATTGTATGGTTTCGGTTTTGTAAAATGTATTGTTTTCAAAAATGCCGGCAGATGCTTCAAGAAACTCAGGAAGATATTTCTTTAACTTCTTGTCTGCAATGAGCTTTGCCAATACTGTCTGCCATTCCATGAAATCTTTTTCAGACTTTCCTGATGTTGGAAAATAAATCAGCGCCTTGATGTATTGTTCGAATTCAGGATAAACTTTGCTTTTGTTTTTGATGAGCATTTCGAGTGTTTCGAAAATGATTTCCTGCTGCTTAAGTTTGTATGCTTGGTCATTGATCCATACCGGAGCAAATTGCTTTTGAATGAATTCTTTTCCTTCTCCCTTTCTTACGTCGTCAAACATTTTAGCCAATTCATCAATGAAGGGTTCATCTTCTCTTGTGAATTTCTCAATTTTCTGAGTGAAGCCCGTGCCTGCAATGAACAGCAGTAAAAACAAAGTAAAAATTTTTTTCATCGATATTTTGCTATAGCAGTAATGTTGCCAAAAACTACACAACAATGCTAACCACTTTCACAATGGCAAATTGCCATCGTAAGTGAAAGTTTTCAAAATATTTTATCCAACAAATGTTCATCAATTCAATGAATGAATCCGATTCTCGACAGAAGGCAATGCCATTAATTCTGTTCAAGGTGTCAAGGAATAATTTCATGTTCTGCAATCATTCCTAATACCCGAAAATGCAAAAGGCCATCCGTAGTGGATGGCCTCCTGGTTGTTTAGGTAATTGAGTTTTTGTTAGACATGTCCGCTTTGCTTTAGCCAATCTCTTAATCTGACACGATCGTCAGCTACAAGAAGGCGCATTGCTTTGCGGAGTTCTTTTCTGAATAGCATAGTGTCAAATGTCACATTGCCCAAAACTGCCTTGTAATACTCCAGCATAAATCATTTTAAGTTAGGTTAGGTTCCTCTCATAACAAGAGAATTGTCCAATCCCCATGAATCAATCAGTTGCAGCTGGGCATCCATAACTGATGATAAAAAATTAAATAGTTTTCAATTGTGACCCTATAACGGGCGCGCTTCAGGACATGTTACAAATTCATTAAAAAAATATTTTGAACTTTCTTTGACGGTTGAGTATCAGACTTAAAAAAGAAATCCCCCGAACGTTTCCGGGGGATAATTCTTTAACCTTAACCAAAATTTCTAACCTTTAAATAAAACTTTCTGAGAAGTTTCTTAGATGATTGAAGGTTTTCAATCTCCATGCCAACTACGGTTGGGAAGTAAAAGGAATTTGGTAAAAAGATGTTAAGACTTTTGTCGAATGGATAATAACTCAACTTCAGAAATTCTTGGTTGATCATCATCGGAGAGCCTGGTGCAATTGGAAATTTGCATAATAGTGTCAGGCATAATTTGAATGTTTATGCCTTGCGTTGTTAATAGGATTTTCCGATGCAAATTTGGATATTCTTCTATGCAAGTGAAAATACCAAGCGAAATACTTAAGAAGTACTGGGGTTATGACCAATTCCGTCCGCGTCAGCTGGACATCATTCTGGCTGTTATGAATGGAATGGACACTTTGGCACTATTGCCTACCGGCGGTGGTAAATCCATTTGTTTTCAAGTTCCGGCAATGGCTATGGAAGGGGTATGTGTTGTCATCTCACCCTTGCTGGCTCTGATGAATGATCAGGTGGAAAATCTTCGTAAGAGAAAAATATCTGCGGCAACTATTAATTCGGCAATAGGCTTTCATGAAGTGGATCGCATACTTGATAATTGTGTCTACGGCGATGTAAAATTTCTTTATGTGTCGCCGGAGAGACTGCGCAATGAACTATTTCTTGAGCGATTCAAAAAGATGAAGGTTTCATTCATTGCAGTTGATGAAGCACATTGCATCTCCCAATGGGGTTATGATTTTCGACCAGATTATCTAAAAATTGCGGAGATTAGACTACTCAAACCGGATGTTCCTGTGTTGGCTTTAACCGCCAGCGCCACACCAATTGTTGTGAAGGATATTCAACATCAATTGGCCTTCAAATCGGAACATGTCATCGGCACTAGTTTCAGAAGAGATAATTTATCCTATAACGTGAATGAGCAAGAAAATAAGGAAACGAAGCTGATAGAGATATGTGCCAAATTGAAGGGAAGCGGAATTGTTTATTGCGGCACGCGACTTCGAACAAAGGAAATTGCTGCTCTTTTACGTAAAAACAAAATGGCATCGGCAGCCTATCACGCAGGTATGTCAACAAAGGAAAAGCAATCCGCTTTTTACTCATGGATGAAAAATGAAACGCGGATTATATGTGCAACCAATGCATTCGGGATGGGAATTGATAAACCTGACGTGCGCTTTGTGGTGCACGTTGATGTGCCTGCACATCCTGAAGCGTATTTTCAAGAAGCGGGTAGAGCAGGACGCGACGGACAAAAGGCCTATGCAGTGCTTTTGTATAATGATGCTGACATCGAAAGAATTCATCAACAGATCGACTTGAAATTTCCGGATAAGGATTTTATCAGAAAGGTTTATAAGAGCATCGGAAATTTTTTGCAACTCGCTCCGGGATCGGGCAAAGACATAGCATATCCTTTTCCATTGTTGGATTTTTGTAGAAACTTTGAACTCAAGTATGCGTCAACGATTCACGCATTGCAAATTCTCGAACTCGCCGGATATGTGAAGTTGAATGAAGTTGCATTCATCCCTTCACGTTTGATGTTTTTATCGGGTCGCAATGATTTATACAGCTATCAAGTCGCGAATCCTTCGATGGATCCACTTATCAAAATTCTACTTCGTATGTATGGTGGAATGTTTGAACAATTCGTGAATATCCGAGAAGATGAAATTGCGAAGAATACGCACTTGACAAAGGAGGAGGTAATGGCCAAACTCAATTTCATGACTGAACAGAAATTGATGGAGTATGTGAGTAGAAGCGAAGTACCTCTTCTCACTTTTCTCACTGGAAGAATGCATGAGGACAGCATCATATTGTCGCCTGAGATATATGAAAATCGCAAACGTCGTGATCTTGAACGCGCAAATGCAATGGACAAATTCGTTTCCTTGAAACATTGCCGCAATGTGCAATTGTTGGAATATTTTGGTGAATTGGATGTTGAACCTTGCGGACAATGTGATGTTTGCAGAGAAAATAAAAAACATGGCTTACAACCTCTTGAATATGAAAAAATCAATGACGCAGTTATGCAACTTGCGTTGCGCAGTGAATTCACATTGGATGAATTACCGGGATTGTTGCCTTCTTTCGCCAGCGATCATTTGATCGAATATGCGCGATGGAAAATTGATACTGGGGAGCTTGTTCTTAACGATAAATTATTTATCACCATTCCGGGATTGGAGAATGAATAGCTTTGCAGCCTTTTCAAATAAGTATGTCTGCAACAAAAATTACACTCAAAGCCGGGAAGGAGCAATCCATCAAACGTTTTCATCCATGGATTTTTTCTGGAGCCATTCATAAGGTCGAAGGCCAAGCTCACAACGGCGATATCGTTGATGTGCTTGATTCAAAGGGAAATTATCTGGGAACCGGCCATGCTTCAGAAGGCTCAATCGCGGTTAGAATTTTTTCCTTTACCGGTTATGAAAATCCGACAAAATTCTGGCTTGGCAAGATTAAGAATGCGTATGATTTAAGAGAACGTCTCGGTTTCATTTCAAACAATGAAACGAATATTTATCGTCTTGTGAATGCGGAGGGTGATGGTTTGCCGGGACTTATTGTTGACGTTTATGGTAGCACTGCTGTCATTCAAACACACAGTGTCGGTATGTATGAGCAACGTCAAACTATTGCTGATGCCATCGTAAATGTTTACGGAGGAAAGATACTTTCGGTTTATGATCGGGGCGATGGAAAGGCTTCTACGCAGCAGCAAGAAATTGCAGGTGAGTATTTATTCGGATCGAAACAAAGTGATGTATGTCTCGAGTATGGTTGCAAATTTCACGTCGATTGGGAACAAGGTCAGAAGACCGGTTTTTTTATTGATCAACGTGAGAATCGCAAACTGCTTGGCGCGTATGCTTCCGGTAAAAAAGTCCTCAATACTTTTTGTTACACCGGTGGCTTTTCCGTATTTGCTTTGAAAGCGGGCGCTATTCTCGCACATAGTCTCGATAGTAGTCAGAAGGCTTTGGTCCTCGCTACACAAAATGCCAAACTCAACGGCTTCGACGATGAAAGACACGATGTAATAAAAGCAGATGCAGTGGAATACATGAAGTCGCTGCGCGAAGATTATGATGTGATCATATTGGATCCACCGGCTTTTGCAAAGCATCTCAGCGCACGCCATAAAGCGGTTCAGGGTTATATCAGAATCAATGAAGCTGCTATTCGACAGATAAAACCGGGCGGTGTCATTTTTACTTTTTCTTGTTCTCAGGCGATTGATAAAAAACTGTTCCGCGATTCGTTGTTGGCAGCTTCGATCAACGCCGGACGCAAGGTGCGCATCCTGCATCAATTACATCAACCTGCTGATCATCCAATCAGCGTGTATCATCCGGAAGGTGAATACCTGAAGGGTTTTGTGATTGAAGTAGAGTAGTGCTTAAGCGTTCTTTTCTTTTATGATTTGAACCTGTACTCAGTTGAAATTGACCTTCGGATTCATTTTCGCTTGTTGTTCTTCTTCAAAGAAGGTTGCGGATTTCAGGTTATAAAATCCTGCGATCATGTTTGAAGGAAAAATGACCAATTGCGTGTTAAAAGCTTTCACGTTGCCATTGTAATTTCTTCTCGCGAGATTCAACTTTTCTTCTATAGCAGACAATTGATTTTGCAGTTGTATAAATTGCGTGTCTGCTTTGAGCTGTGGATAATTTTCCGCCACTGCATGAATATTGGCCATCGCTTTTTGCAATCCAAATTGCGCTATGTTCTGCTCTTCAGGCGTATGGACTGAGGCACTTTGGTTGCGCCATTTAGTTACTTCAGACAAAGTTGAATTTTCATGCGAAGCATATCCCTTCACTGTTTCAACTAGATTTGGAATAAGGTCATTGCGTTGCTGAAGCACTGTTCCTATATCACTCCAGCCTTCATCCACTGAAACTTTTTTGCGTTGAAGATTGTTGTAAGTTGTTATTACTAGAACGATCGGCAGAATAATGATTGCAAGGAAAATGAAGAGGAAGATCATGGCGCATTTACTTTCTCCAAAGATATTTCAAACTTCTAGATTATGAAGATCATCACTTTTAGCGTTTGATTTGCCAAACAATTTTGAATAGAATATGAAGTCCTTTTCCTATATACCGGAGATACGTTTCGCAGACATTGATGCGATGGGCCACGTCAACAATGCTGTCTACCTCACGTATTTTGAACAAACACGCATTCATTTTTTCCATGCAGTTGCCGGTGGTAAATGGGATTGGAATGAGTTGGGAATTTTAGTAGCGAAATCTGAGATCAACTATTTTAAACCTGTGCATTTGGGTGATATAGTGGAAATCAAAACATATTGCGTTCACTTCGGCACGAAGAGTTTCAGCGTAAAGTATGAGCTCTGGAGGGGAGAGGAATTGTGTACTACAGGTGTGGCAGTATTGGTCTGCTTCAATCACAACGAGAAAGTAACGATTGAAATGCCTGAACTGTGGCGATCAAGATTACAAGAGTACTTTATTGAAGTTCCAAAAGCGTAACAGATCTGGCCGGCAGATTTATTTTTTTTTCAATTATTATTTTTTCCCCTGTAAGAATATTCATTGAAATCTTTCTGTCATTGAGGCATTCCTGAAAGCGATCTGTTTCAATTGAAATTTCCGTTTCGTTGCCGTTGTACATACACATCAAAGCCTTACCATTGTGTCTTCTGAAATAAACGTATGTATTGTTTTCAGGTACAAATTGTGTGAGCGTCGCTTCACCAATCCATGCATTTTGTTTTCTCCATTGTCCAAGCGTTTTGCAAAAATTGAACGCATCATTTTCAAGTTCGGTTCTGCCTGTTTGTATAAACTTGTTGGCCTTATCTCCTCTCCATCCTCCCGGAAAATCTTCTCTCACTTTCGCATCAGGATCGGCGTAATTTTTCATTAGAATTTCTGTGCCGTAATAGATAGATGGAATTCCCCTCAAGGTATACATCATAGCGATGCCCATTTTGAATTTGTTATAATCTTCTCCAATCTGACTGTAGAATCTACTCAGATCATGATTGTCCAGAAAAGTAACAAGTGAGGTTGGACGCTTGTATAGAACGTCCTGTGAAAGGGTCAACTCAATTCTGCGAAATCCTTCTGACCAACCAAATGGTTCGTTCAGGCCATTTGTTATTGCATAGTACAATTGAAAATCGGTCACGCTTTGCAATGACGATGTGTAATCTTTTTTAACATATGCTTCTTCTGTAAACCAGGCTTGTATTGGGGTTCCTTGCACCCATGTTTCTCCAAAGGAAAAGAAATCCGGATATTCACGGAGGATGGCCTCATTCAGTTTTTTCATGAAAATCTGATCTGGATAAGCATAAGTATCAATTCGGAATGCATCAAGCCCGGCATATTCAATCCACCAGATGGAATTTTGAATGAGGTATTTCGCAAGATGTGGATCTTGTTGATTGAGATCGGGCATGTGTTTATCAAACCAGGCATCTGTCATCAGTTTTTTATCATAGTCTGAAGCATATGGATCGAGCAATACCTCTGCACGATAGGTTGTTCTCGTGAACTCTTTGAAGCGATGCACCCAGTTACTGTCTGGTAAATTTTTGTACAGGTAATTTTGATTTCCCCAATGGTTGTATACAACATCCCAAATCACCTTGATGCCTTTTGAATGACAATTTTCTACGAACGCTCTATAAGAAGTATTGGTCCCGAATCTTGGATCAACGCGATATAAATCTGTTGCTGCATAGCCATGATAGCTTTCATAATCCTGATCGTTTTCAAGCACCGGATTTAGCCATAACGCGGTGACGCCAAGTTCTGTGAAATAATCCAGATGATTTTCAATACCCTTTATGTCACCTCCATGACGAGCCTTAAGTCCAGACCGATCGCATGTTTTTTCCTGCATCGCAACAAATGAGTCATTGGTTTGATCACCGTTTGAAAAGCGATCAGGAAAGACGAGGTATATCAAATCTGAAGCATCAAGGCCTCTGTTATTTTTGGACGGTATCCGCTCTAAGATGGAATATCTGTATTCATGTTGCTGTCCTTTTTTTCCTTTAAGTTGAAAGATGAGATCACCCGCTTTTTGATTTTTTCCTATCTCAAGTTCAACATAATAATAATCTCGGTTTGTTGCTGCTGTGATGGACACAATTTTGCAATTGGTAGGGTTTAGCAATGTAATTTCATATTGCTGTATGTTTGGACAGGAAACCAGAATTTCTAAATTCGTTTCCTTCATTCCCGTCCACCAATTGGGAGGATCAAAACGTAAAATTGGAGAATTGTACTTCTGTGTAAAGGAATTCAAACTAATGGCCATGAGCAATAATGTGATTATCAAATGGACCGGCGAATGTTTCTCAATCATATAAAATTTTACAATATGGCTTACCCGATGAAAGAATCTTTTTAAATTTGACAAAGTGTTAAATGTACACGAAGTAATAAATAAACAAACATAGCTATGAAAAAAATCTACATGAGTCTTCTTGCTTTTGCTCTATGTTGGGGAGTGAGTGCACAGGTTGCTGTCACTTTCAACATTGACATGAACAGCTCTAATCCCACTACCACAACCTTGAATGTTGCCGGTAATTTCAATGATCCTGATGGAAGCGGCACGGTTTATCCTGTCGATTACAATGCAGCTTATCAAGATTGGACACCGAACACAATCAATTTAACTGATCCTGATTTGGACGGTGTTTTCAGCGTGACTTTGAACCTTATGCCGGCACGTTACGAGTTTAAATTCCTTGATGGAATTGGATGGGATTTCGCTGAAAGTGTTCCTAGTGCTTGCACAGTTGAAGTCAATGGCAATAACAATCGTCAGATTTTAGTTGGTGATGTGAACGATGTTGAATATTCTGTATGCTACGGCAAATGCGTTGCATGTGGCGAAAATGCAGTTCGTTTTCGTGTAGATATGTCAACCGTGGATGTCGACGGTGACGGAATTTTAGGTGAGTTCGGTGATGATATTTATCCGTTTGGAGTTCATGTAACAGGTGATTTTCAAAATCCTGTTTGGACACCCGGTGCAAACGCGCTTCAGGATTGGAATGGTGACAATATCTGGGAGACTACACTTTCAGTGGGCACAGCTACTTCTGTAATTTACAAATTTATCAATGGTGATTCATGGGACTTTCCTAATGAAAGTATCGCCGGATTATGTGGCGATGGTCAAGGAAATCGTTCAGAAGCTATAGCTTCTGATAATACTGTTTTACCGGCTTATTGCTGGAACTCATGCGAATCGTGCACTTTGCCTGTCGCGGTTACATTCCAAGTTGATATGACGGCATCATGCCTTGATACATCTCCTGGTGTTTTCCTTATGGGTACAGCAACGGATTGGGCGAATGGTACAGCAATGTCTGACCTTGATTTGGATGGTGTTTGGGAGTTGACTTTAAATATCAGCGCCGGTTCATACGAGTATAAATTCCGTGTGGGTACCGGTAGTTGGGAAGGAATTGGCAATCGTCTTTTGACGGTTGTGGCAGAAACTCCTCAAACTTTACCGGCTGTGTGCTTTGGTTCTGCTGATCCTTGCTCAGGAACAGTTGCTCCGGGTGATGTTACTTTCCAAGTGCGCCCGGGTACCAACACAATTCCAACTGGTCAAGTGATGTGGATGATGGGTGACTTCACCAATCCTTCTTGGCAGGCCGGAGCTTTGGCTATGGCTGACACAGATGGCGATGGTACTTGGTCTGTTACAGTTCCTCAGGTTTGTCA
>JAYTOA010000225.1:0-3995 GCA_043748015.1 Flavobacteriales bacterium | reverse complement strand
GTGGGGGCAGGAGCTTCTACGATTTTGGAATTGGTCTTGTTGTTTTCAGGTACTGTTTGACATCCGTTGTTGCAAGAAGCGGATATCAGAATGAATAAGAAAATGCTGAATGAATGGATACGATTTCTCATAACTGCAACGAATTGTTTTGTGCGAAAATATTCAAGAGAAATTTAATTCAAATCGAGCAAGTAAATTCTATTGGGAGGATGCGATGCTTGAGGATCACAACCAAGGATTCGGTCCTGTGTTGTTGGTCGGTTTTTCCTGTCTAGGAGATTCAGTTGGAGAATGAACTATGTTCTCGCTGAATCTTGACCATGTTGCCATATCAAATCTGTCCTGCTTCAAAATATTATTCTCCAACCAGTAACGTATACCGAAATCGGGATCGTTGTCCTCAACGAAGAATTGAGTAACCGGACCAAAGAAATCTTTGAGCTGAATCGCATCGCATGAAGGAAGAAATATGCGAAGTACGCGCGGATCGTAAAATCTGAAATAAAGTTCCTTCCCCTCTTCTGTTTTTACAATCAGAAATTTTCGAAAATGTTTGAAGAGTTCATCGAAAGACGATTTGGAAATGATGAAAATCCCCCAAGCCAGCCCTTTGCCATCTGCGAGTATTTTCTCAAGAAATTCATTGCTTTCAGGAATTTCAAATAGATAAGGAGCCACCTCAGCCAATTGTTCTTCGCTACGGCCACGATATAAAGACGTGCCTGTCTTGTTCAATTCGGTGAGCAACTGAATATTTTCATGTGTTGCTGTTGCTGAATCCAGGATGGTATGAGTGAGTAGTTTTTTCACGTATTATGTTTTCAAGGCTAATTCGGAAGCCAATGCTAATTTCGTCTTTTTACAGTCGATGTCTCTAGCGTTTCACCTGTTCCCCCGTCTATTATTAGTTGATTGACATCATATGGATTCAATTTATTGATTGGATAAAGAACAGTGTATTTTGGATCACCGGCATCTGTGCGCAGGACTTCCACGCCATTTTGCTTTAGCATAATGTTCACATTCAAAGTTTGCATTTTTTTGTCGAGATCTTGAAGGGAAAATGCATATCGTGCGTCGTGATTTGTTTCGGCAATTCTGGATCCACGATCATCGTACTCAAGCCAGTTTCCGGTCGGGAAATCGTAAAATAATCTTCCTGAAATCTTAAGAAACCCGGAACCATAATGATATTCTTTATAGCTCGTATATGGTGAATTAGGTTTCATTTGTTGCTCAACATAATGAGTTGGAGCAGACACCCATTGTCTGACTTCAGTACTGTCATCGAGCACGAAAGTGAATTCACCTTCTATCTGACCTGCATTGAAGCGTTCCTTATCGAATATATCCATGGTTGAATCCTTTTGTGTTGTTTCATTGATTGTTTGGTGGTTGACATTCTGGCAAGCCGCTTGTGTGAACGCCAGCGTTAATAGTATTAAACATTTCATTTTGTCAAACATTTTTTCTCATTATTTTCCATTGCCAGTGCCATGTTGTTAATGCTACGGCAACGTAACTCATCACGTTGTCGGTTTCGCTATGAACGTATGTGAATTTTGCTTCCGGTTTAGGCAAAAATGTAGCGCTACTTTCTCGATGCGTATGTCGCATTTTCAACCCATGCAATACTTCATGATTCAAGGTTGTATTGTCTCGATTCCCAAATAGAACCAGTTTTTTTTGAAAGACACCACCAATAGATTGGATTTTGCCTATTACATTATTACTACCTGAATCCCCAAAACTGAATACCGGAAAATGATCATCGAACTTATCGCCACCCGGTTGCTTGCGAAAGGCATCCCAGAGATAACCGAACAATGCTGTATCACCTCCTGCCGGAAAATAGTGGTTTATCAAAGCGCTTGTTGCATCGACAAATTGCCCTCTGGTAGCGCCTATTATTTTGAAGTTGGCATCTGCTGTGAGGTCCAGATAACTCTTTGATGCATCATCGGGATTTACATAATTTTTTGTTTGACCGTATATATATGCTTGATAAAGTGTGTTGTAGAGATTGGTTTTTTCTGTTCCTCCGAACGTTCCAAGTTTTTCTGCAACGCCTAGTTTCGTTTTCACTTTCACCAATACAAACTTCATGTTCTTTCGAACACTTCTGTTGTTTGCACAAACAATAATTTTACCTGCAATTGGCACCGGGTCGTTGAATTTCCACGTTTTTGGATAAGCCAAAACTTTAATTTCCTGATCAGTGTCGAACTCTTCAAGGCAAGTGATTTTTACTGTTTTATCAGAGGCTTCTCGCTTAGCGCCTATTGCCTTATCACTCATCTCTTGTTTATCCAACTGGAAAATTCCTTTGTGGTATTCAAATTCGATTTTCAAAGGCTCCTCATCTTCAACTGTAATGAACAGTCTGAGTTCAGCTGACGTTGGTGGTGCCGGAGTGCCCTTTGCTGAGGGTGGATAAAGATTGAGATATGGTACGTAGTATTTTTTGTTTTTTACCTCTGTCGGTAGTTTGAAATATTTTGTTTTCAATGCGGTGTAAGCATCGGCAGCAGTCGGATAATTTTCATCAATCATTTTACCGGTACCGTCATCAACCAGTCCTTTCCATCCACCATTAATAATGCTCTTGTAGGACTTTTCGCCAACATCTCCAACTCTCAACCAATCAAAACCGAATTCACCTTTCCAATCCGTTTTTGGTCTGAATTCAACCATCACCTTGGACGGAATAAATGTCTTTACCGGTATCTGCTTTACCGTAATGCTATGCGAACCGTTGGAGGCAAAAGATGGTTCTGGAAAGTTTTCAGGTATGTATAAAATGCCGGGATCGTCTACAGAGGAGAAGATCAAATTCTTTTTATCTGCCGCTTTCTTGATCGATCCAACTTTGCTGCGCATACCCTTATTGATATCATCGGGTTTGTCCGATCCAAAATTGAACTTGGCAAGTTCGGCTATCGTCACGCCATTCGCATCCGCAATGCTTTGCATTGTGTCTCCGTCTTGAACTTTATATTCTTTCGCTTTCGCGATTGTTGTTGCCATGTCAATGCACTTTGATTACTGAATCAAAACAATTTCACCCACTTTTTGCTGTCGCCAGTCTGATACAAGTTTTACTTGTCCCGGAGGAATATTGGTGATGCCGATCTTACCGTCTTTATCGCTTGTAACTTCTGATGAACTGTCATCTGCAAAGACTACATGCAACGTAACACCTGCCAATGCCGCGCCTTTATCATCAGTTACTGTGAAATTCACAAAATGCTTTTGTGGCTCCTGCGGTTGTTTTGGCGTTGTTGGCGTTTTTGGGTTGGCACAACCTTGTATCGGTGATCCTACATTGCTTTCTGGCATCAGCTAAATGTTGGTTTTAGTGGTAATATTTTTTCCAGCCGATTCATTTTTTCTACTCCTGAAATGTTGCTGATTTTAAGTGTTCGTAGTATCCAGGGGTCTTTGCTTTTTCTAGCGAAATCCAGTCCGAGACAATGAACATATTCCAGATATGTTAGCACCTCTCTTCGATCAACAATTCCATAATGAGCAGCTTCATCAATTCCAAATTTTATCAATTCTGTCAAATCATTATCTGTGAATTGTTGTGTTGTATTTGCAAATGCTACGCGTAGATGCTCGGCCGCTTTCTTCTCGAAATTTATTCGTGTAACTTTTGTAAATACATCCAATTGCTTTTTACTAATGGTGAACATAATCTGTAAGAAAGAATAACTATTACATGAATTTTTTGACCATGCAATTTTTGTTAGGCTGGACAAATTTCAACAAATGGCAACGCATCAATCGCGGCCTGTACCATCGTTACCGTTTGGTTCAAAGCGCCACCGGCTTCGGGACCAAGTTTTGTGATGATATCTAATATCACAGCTATTGGTAAAACAGCTACTGCAGCGGCCATTGCACCCATTCCGACGTCGCCGATCATCACTGTTGGGCAACCGATCATAATTGTTCCTCCATGCGCTGTCAAATCTCCCATGCGTGCTGCAGGA
>JAYTOA010000224.1:0-3442 GCA_043748015.1 Flavobacteriales bacterium | reverse complement strand
AAGGACGGTCACAACAAATTTGTCGGTTGTATCTAGTATTCTGTAACCACAGCCCAAGCCAAAATATCCAGCGCGTTGACCATCAACATAGGGATTGATGTTTTGCATGAATATGGTGCCGAATTCTGTCAATTAACTCTCAAAATTTGACCACAACATCTACGGTACACCCGTATTTCTTACCAAAACTTTCGACATTTACTCCAAGAAGATAAGTTGGGGTCAAACCAATGGAAATGGAATTGTTCAGATCAAAATTTAATGTCATTGAAGTGCCCAACAAAAGAAAGCTGTGATTAACATACCCGTATGGTGGTTCAGTTGGATTGAATGGTCCATCCTTGATACTCAATAATGTTTTAGTTAATTGCTGCTTTGCAATTTGAAAGGAGAGAGCGGGTTGAATATTAAACCTGTGTTTTGCAAGAACAATGAATCTCATCTCTGGTCCAATTGATAAATTATCGTGATACTCCTTATAGCAATATCCAATCCCTGGAGTACCATCATAAAATGTCTTATAAAATGAATAGTTGTGGACAGAATTTGACCAACCAAATTTGAGTCCAACTTCGACGTTCTTATGAAATCTCCATGATGCTGAAAGTGAGTATGCCGGTAAAAATGTCTTATTCTTTGGGCATGAATACCCATGACGCTCTTGGCTTTGGGGGCCAAACAGACCCCCGCACAGTCGCATGACCGTCGAAGGTGCCGAATCCGTTTGTGCAATAGTACTTGCGGTCAAGAGAACGCACCATAACCCGATGCATATAGGAAATATTTTCATTTTGCAATAAGAAATGGAATTGCGGAATTAGCGTATTCAAAAAGATAACTTCCTGAACAAAGCGCTGAAATATTAATGTTGTGGCTATTGTCATTCATCGCATCCGACAAAACTATTCGTCCAGTGACATCCCGAATCACAAACTTAGAATATTGCGGGAACTCCAAAGTGCTAATTTGAATCGCTGAATTCGCGGGATTTGGGTAAAGAATAGTTTTTGAATTCTTACGCAATTCCTCGAAGTGAGCGTCATCAACGAAAGTTACATTCTCTTCAGAATGGCCATGAGTGTTGATTTTCACGCTCTCAATCAAGGATGATTCCTCCGTCATGCCTTCAAATTCTTCACCCTCTTTAAATGCCAAGAAGAAATAATAGGGATAATGTCCATTCGATCCATCATGCATAAGTGGATAATCTTCCAAACCAAGACGGCCTGTTATACCGGCATTCCTGTTGACGTCATTAACTTCCTGACCTGAAACTGGATGGTAATATCTAATTGTATATTGATGAATTGGCATATCCCGAATAAACAACTTCTCATTGCCCCAACCGACTTCTACTACATTGTCTAGCGATACCTTATCACCAGCAAAGTAAGCATCTTGCATTTCTTGAGTGTGACAACTGTTACCACCCATCGTATAAAAATTCCATGTGCGGTTCATAATTACTCCAAAAATCTTTGGATGATCTTGGCTGGTATTTCGAAGATATACAACTTCAGCCCTTTCATCATCGTGACCATTCTCATTAAATTCATCATCCGATTCACTTAAACTATATCCTGGCACCCACTCTCCTGATCCAATATCAACTGAATTAAAGACCTTTTCTTCCATAAAATGGTTTGCATGACCTAAGGCGTCCCAATGTTCTGTTGAACTCCATTCATCCCAACTCATTCCACTACTTGCATGGCCAGACATGACACCAGCGATGATATCCTTCACAAATCCGGTATAATCGTCATTCAGGCAATAGGTGTATCCCGTTTCCGCAAAGACAACCGGCTTGGGGATATTTTGATATCCAATCACAACATAGTCATCACCAATAGCAGTCCACCCACATATCAATCCGCCGGTTTGATCAGTATGGCTATAATCATGATTCGCCATTTTCTCCCATCGATTAAAGCCATCACTATAATTGCTGTATGACATCACATCAATAGATGGTAGATGCCAACTGCGATCGTAAAAGCCAGACATACAAGGTGACTCTGATTCGCCGATGTCATAGTCATCATTATCCCCATCTGCATTTAGATCAGTACCCATTGGAGCGGGTCCGGCATAGTCCGCTGAAATTAGATGCCTGGTATGATGTAACTCGTCTTTGATATAAGTAGCCATTTCATTATGCCATATCCAAACAGCCGGACGAGTTTCTTGAGCATTGCTGTTGTACAATGAAGGAAACTTAACCTTAAGGTCATCTGAATCACCGTCTCCATTCAGATCAATGTTCTCTTCATTAATTTCTGCTACGCCAATATTGTTGATTTCGCTTACGAGTTCAAATAAAAAAATATTTTTACTATATCCCCAGCGTGCAATCATATATCGCAACTTTTTCTTATAGTTCTCACGCGCAATAGGATCAGTAAGAAATTCAAGTGGTGAGTCTAACCCCAATTCGTTCCAATAGCAATAACCATGAGTACCGTTGTTTCCACTTTCATCGCCGCATCCATCACAATTTTGGCTAAAGTCCCAATCAAATTTGTCATAGCCTCCTGGGTGATAGGTGATTGCATAATGAATCAGCATGTTAAATTCAATTCTCAAATCCAACTCTTCACACTTGGAAACCAGATTATCTAATTCCCAGGCTTGATATTGTCGCTCCAAATAATTATTGAGTTTCTCGAATTCGATGTCAAATTGAGTTGGATCAATGAGCGTTCTGAGAGCATTGCCTCCTTTGTTTTTTAATGTTTCAAGAATTCGTTCAAGCTTCACATAAGCAGCCGGATCAAGTGTATACCCCTGCACGCCTAAACTATTCCCATTAATATCGAATTCAGGACTAATACCTGCACGATGTCTTTTGTTCGAGCGAATACCACAGCAAGGATCATTCAAGCCCCACTCATAACAGTCTTCGCAAACGTCTGTATCGCCAATGTCTTCCATACAATTACAGCCAAAAGTTGCTTCATTAATATTTAGACCGATAGGCATATAGACATGACCATCATCTGTTTTAAAAAAATGGCCATTGTTAGAAACGCTTACAAAACTATTGCGCGGATCACCCCAATAGGATTGAAACTCGAAAGGTGCCATCTCCCAAGTCCCCATGCTAGGAACATTAAGGATGATTCTAACAGAGTGCATCGCTTCAACTGTCGAAGACCAGCGAAATCGAAATCTATAGGGTGTCATAATATCATCCCATTTCCAAGTATCTGGATCATCTGTGACATCGCCATTGTTGTTCGGATTGTGGAATACTGTTAGACGCTCATACTCACGATAGAAAAATCCATTGATAGGTTGTATGAAGAATCCTCCAGAATTAGGGTATCCATCAATAATAGCATTTAAATCAATCTGCTCGGGATCAAACGGATTGAGCGCCGGTGTCAAAGGTGGATCTAGTGGAAATTGATCGTTGTGTATCCAATTGTCTATGGCTTGT
>JAYTOA010000223.1:0-4203 GCA_043748015.1 Flavobacteriales bacterium | reverse complement strand
ACGTCGAAGTAATTCGTTTCTCCGGGCTGAAGTGTAAAAGGTCCTGAAGACATAATCACACGACGATCACCTGGTATATTTCCAGCACTCGACTCACTCCATGGTTGAACCAATTCACCTTGCGTGCCCCACATCAGCGGATCAGAATCGCCGGGATACACAAATCGCGAAGGGCTGGAATCAACCCCTGTTCCGTTTCCCGAGTAAACTAATTGTTGTCCGTTTTTCCAAATTCCTTGTAAATAATTATAGAAGTGTTGAGGTGAATTTGGAGTTCCGTTTGTACCATTCGAACTGTTATTGAAATAAATAGTTCGACGTAGTCCCATGCGTTCATTGTCAACAATCCAATCTGCATATCCCAAGCCGCAACTTTCATATGCTATTCCGAATGAATTTTCAACTTGAACAATATTTGTTGTGAATGGATTGTCGATGTTGTCTGCGTCTTGAAACGCACCTTGCAACAACATTGCGGCTTGTAGCGGCAAATCTGAACCATAACCAGAAGATCCTGAAGATGCTTCATCAAAACTATCTCCGTTGATGCCAACGACGGCTCCGTTTTGAACATCAGTTGCAAGATAATCGTCTGAAGGATTTCCAATATCAAAATCTAACCAAAGACCAATGAATGAATCGATAAGCGTTTGTCCTCCCCTATTGATAATTTTATATTTTACAAAAACTGTTTTCTCCAATGATTCATATAGTGCATTTTGCACAGTGAACATCATTCCATGTACTTCAAGTCCAATTGCTTCGCCGCCGGACTCTGTGTGAATGCCGCCTTTGTCATTGAAAATGAAATAAACGCATTCCTCACCACAAAACAAAGGATAGTCACCATTCTCTACATCATAAATACCATTGTTGTTGTAGTCGAAAAATGGCGCGAGATAAAGAGATTGGTTCATGGACACATCACCATGAGCAGGCCATTGTATCATCCATTGGGGAATAGTATATCCATCGGGGAAATCAGTCTCAGTGCTTTGACCGGAATTCAATAGTTCAAAATACAATTGATGCAAAGCAACCTCAGGAGCATTGGCTATCCATACTTGATTATAGTCAATTTGAGTTTGTTCGGTGGTGGCGGCATTGCCGTCAATGGTGAGAGGTCCACAAAACCAATCCATTCCATCTGCTTGAAATTGCTCCGCAACAAGTTTAATTGATTGATCCAATGATTTTCCACCTACCCAGAGATTACCGGCGTATATAGTTTTCAGTCCGCTTCCGACTGGAACCTCAAAACCCGGTAACGTTTCATCATTAAATGTGTTGAACAAATCTCCCGTCGACGAGACGTTGCAATGAACGTCATTGGAATTCAATATTCCCATTGCCTGCTGTGAGTGAGAAACATAAACTACTTTCAGGCATAGTAAGAGGAAAAAGGAAAAAATCTTCATGTGATTTTGATTAAGTGTGACGTGAATATAGCCTCGTCGTTAATCAGAATCGAATAATCAGCTCTACAAAATATCTAATAAATAGCTGTCAAAAAATAAGACTGTCAAATGCTTCAACGCCTGTAAGAAGATCAAACACCGTTACAACAAAAGAATCCCAATCAGCTGTTCTATTCCTTCACCAACACCATCCTCTTCATCTCTTCGCCAGAATTCACATGTAAAAAATAAATTCCGGAAGTCAAAGACGACGCAGCAATGCGTGAATTACCCCTTGCATTTCCACTCAATACAATCTGTCCCGTTGATGAGTAAACAACATAATTCATCAACTCTTTCGAAGATGATTGAATGGAGAAATACTCCGAAAAAGGATTGGGATAAGTTGAAACATGCAACGATTCACTTTCTAATACTGCAATTGGATTGACAAGCTCCACAATGATGTTGTCAAGATTGATTGTATACCAGTTATTCGTTTCGCGATACACGAAAGCGAGATAACAAGCGCTACCGGTAAGCGGCAGCAGTACATTTTCAAAAGTGATGTTGGATTCCGAGGGTTGATCTGTCATGTCCAGTACTTCAACGTAATCACCATCGTTCGGATTGCGTGAACCATTGCTCATCCAAACCCCAAAGTAGTCGACTGACAAATTCTGCTGAAAATAAAAGTATCCTACATCGCACGCGAGCTTGGCCTCTCCGGTTATGTTTAGCGGTGGTGATGTAAGCCAATCGTATGTTGTATCGGCGGCATTCGCACCAACAGGATAATCGTGTGATGCTCGTCCATTTGCTCCGGAAATCATACTCCAGTTATAAAAATCTGTAACGCCCAAGCGGAATTCCTGCCACAACCAAATTTCTGGATTGGTTGTGAATGCCATTGTATAAGGAAGATTTTGTGATTGACCTTTCGATTCAATACTCAAGAGGAACAATGAAAAAAAGCAAATCGTTAAAGTGTAAAATATTTTCATAGAGCTAAATAATAGTTACAGTGTAATGACGCAACAAGCAAGTCCTGAAGTTGCCTCATCATGTTTTACGACATCCACATCTATATTAAAAAACTCCGCAGCCAGGCCACGGAGTTTTAATTTTAAAATGCCTTTGTAAATTGAGTTACTCTTACTTATTCGCAACAATAATCCTTTCCTGTATTACCTGATCACCATTGGTACCGGTAATGAAATACACGCCTGTTGTGAGGCCGGAAATTTCAAACCTAAAATCGTTATCTGCATTCAATCTAAATGTCCTCACTGTCTGTCCCATGGCATTCCTCAAATAGAATTGTCCTTCAGTATGCGATTTGATATAGAATAATCCATCATTCGGGTTTGGATAAATACCGAGCATTGCATTTTCTGAATTCGACAAATCAGAAAGTCGATTATTCAAATCCTCCTCTCTGGTGTATTCGTTGGAATAGTCATCTTCTGAGGCAGACATTCCGGCGGATGATGCAATTTTGATACACTGCGCAGTTCCATAAGTTCCCGGGGTTGTTCCAAAATACGGTCTGATTCTCACATAATAATATTCGCCTTCAATCAGCGCTTCCGGCAAAGTGAAACTCAACGTGCGATACGGAAAAGACGTCGGAGTGAGCACTGTGAATGAGCTTCCAATAGGCGTTCCTGTGAAAGTGCTGCGTGTGAATTCAAACTCATAATACGCAGCGCCACAAGCAAACGGGGTTCCTCTGATAAATCCTGTGCGATACAATTCTACCGGACAACGCTGTAAATCATACACCTGTATATTGGGCTGCGGTGCGATTGTGACGTTGGTAGTTACGATACCATTTACGATAATTGTTTCAGGAGTACCTGCTCCATTGACCAGATAATAAACTGCATCAATCGTATTGACATAAGTTGCTCCAAGGGCCAATCCAAGCGCAGGTAAATTCAACGAAATAAATCCTGCACTCGTAGCACTTGTTGTTGGTCCTCCGCCAATAGGAGTAAAGTTGAACACATATGCATTCGCTCCTGTGTAATTCGCTTTTAGGTTATTACAGCTGGAAAAAACACCTGAAGGATAATCACTTCTGCTAGGCAAAAGAGCTTGTACACACAATGTAAATGCTCCATTTCCTTGCGCTGAATTATAATTTCTCACCACTACAAAATAGGTTTGACCAATGGCGAGACCGGTGTAATTCAACATTTCCGCCCCACCAAATGGAGTTACATTTTCCATATTCAATTGAGCACCTAAAAAATTTCTTAATTCAAGTACACCATTAAACGCTGTTGAATTAAACACCACTCTCAATCCAGGAGCCGGAGCCACAAAACGGAACCATACGTCTTCACCGGTTATCACATTACCGGGGTTGCTTTCCGGTGAGGGCGTTGCCCCAACACATGTGCCGGACAATACTTGACAATGCGGATAAATATTTCCGGATGAGGTAATGTTCTGCGCATTTGCCATATTGTCGTTTGGTGCAGTTCCTGCAGTGCATCCTTCGTCAATCAATGTATTGCAATTGTCGTCAATGGAGTTGCACAATTCCGGAGCTGTCGGATGGATTGTATTGTCCGAGTCATCACAATCAGTATTGTTTGAAACAAAACCTCCCGGTTGTGTGCATGCTGCAAATGTCAAATTGATATTTCCATAACCATCATTGTCGTTGTCTGCATACCAGGTTGTCATTGGATTCACGGTAACAACAATACTATTCGAAGCAGCAGTCGTTGGACTCGCACACGTCGCAGTGGATGTCATCGTGCATGTTACTGCTTGACCATTCGTAATCGCTGAT
>JAYTOA010000222.1:0-7914 GCA_043748015.1 Flavobacteriales bacterium | reverse complement strand
CCAGATCGTCATTGTCCCGGCAACGACCACAAGCAATCGTGCGCCAAGCTCATTGTTGAAAAGTGAATACCCCAGACCAATCAAACTGCCAATAGCAGGCGGATGATCGCGAAAACCCCAGTCGAGATTGTTCCAATGCATCCAATACAAAGCCTCGTCACCGGTAAGATCCGTGAACGCAGCCTGAAGCAGGTTTAGAAGAAAAAAGCCAAGAAGAGGGATAGTCTCCTTTCGATTCATAGAGGTGCAAGAAACTAAAAAATGAGCTTGGTATTGCGGCCACAGTTTCGAACAATTCGCAACCCTATGGAGCACTTCATTAATTTTGCTCACCTGACAAAATTCAAAATCCGTTGATTAGCCGCAATACCATTGACAAAATTTACCAGGCCGCCATCATTGAAGATGTGGTGGGTGAATTTGTGCATCTCAAGAGAAGCGGTTCCGCGTACAAAGGACTTTCGCCTTTTGCCAATGAAAAAACGCCTTCGTTTTTTGTCGTTCCGGCAAAAGGAATTTACAAGGACTTCAGTTCGGGAAAAGGTGGCAATGTGGTTGATTTTCTCATGCAACACGAAAAGCTTTCGTATCCCGAAGCGTTGCGCTGGTTGGCGGGAAAGTATCAGATAGAAATAGAGGAAGACCAGCAAAGCGAAGAACAACAACAAGAGAAAAGTGAACGCGAACAGCTGAGTATTGTCAGTGAATTCGCAGCCAAATATTTTCAGGAGCAGATGTATGAAACCGATGAAGGCAAAGCCATCGGTCTCTCCTATTTCCATGAGCGCGGATTTCGCGACGACATCATTAAAAAATTCCAGCTTGGCTATTGTCCCGATCGCTGGGATGCGATGACGAAAGCTGCGATAGAAGCTCAGTACAATCTCGAATACCTCATCAAAGCCGGTCTCACACGCGAACGTGACGGCTCGCACTATGATTTTTTCCGCGGACGTGTTATGTTTCCCATTCACAACATCAGCGGAAAAGTGATCGCCTTTGGTGGAAGAACATTGAAGGCGGAAAAGGAAATCGCGAAGTATTTCAATTCACCGGAAAGTGAGTTGTACCTGAAAAGCAATGTGCTTTACGGTTTGCATCTTGCGAAAAATGCCATTGTCAAAAACGACATGTGTTACCTCGTTGAAGGATACACCGATGTCGTGAGCATGCACCAGGCCGGAGTGGAAAATGTTGTGTCGAGTAGTGGCACAAGTCTGACTGAAGGTCAGATACGTCTCATCCGCAGATATACTCTGAACATCACCATACTATACGACGGTGACAGCGCAGGTATCAAAGCATCTTTCCGTGGCATTGATATGATCTTGAAGGAAGGCATGAATGTGCGCGTACTTCTTTTTCCCGATGGCGACGACCCAGATAGTTTTTCGCGCAAGCACAGTTCATCAGAAATTCAGGAATTCATTTCTTCAAACGCGAAAGATTTCATCACATTTAAAACATCGCTGCTGATTGAAGATGCCGGAAATGATCCTGTAAAAAGATCAGCGTTGATTCGTGGGATCGTCGACAGCATTGCGCTCATACCAGACGGAATAACTCGCAGCGTGTTCGTGCAGGAATGCAGCAGACTGCTTAAAATACAGGAGCAGGTTTTGCTCACGGAGTTGAACAAGGTCATCATCTCCAATCACAAAAAAGAAAACAAAAGCACACAGCCCGAAGACATTCCTATTCTCTCGGAAACACCTGTTGACGGAGTTCCAGACAGCGAAATCAGAGAAGAGTTTTCACTTTTTTATCAGGAAAAAGATCTCATCCGTTTGCTCCTGAACTATGGAGAAAAACCAATTGAGATAAGTTTGATCAACGAAGACGGTCACGAAGAAAAACACAGCGTAAGTGTAGCTGAATATTTTGTTGCGAACATTGAACAAGATGAAATCCAACTTGAAACTGAAGTGTACTCCAATATTTTCAAAGAGTATGTCGAGTTCATTGGCCGTGACCAAATCCCAAGTTCCACTGAATTCACTCAAAACGCCGACACAGGTATTTCTACTGAAAGTTCATCGATGCTTGTGAGTCTGTACAGTATGAGTGATAATTGGACGACACGTCATCAGATTTATCCACAGACAGAAGAGATGCTGCTACTCAAAGCCGCCAAGGACTGCATCTTCAGATTAAAATTGAGACGCGTGATGTCGATTTCAGAAAAGCTTCTCAAGGAAATTTCAGAGATCGGCGACGACGAAGAAAAACTCGAAGCACTTCAACGTGAAAAAATATTACTCGACAAAGCCAAATTGGAAATTGCGAAATATTTCGGCAGTGTGATTTTGAATTAGTCCATAAAACTATTCGCAGTGCTCTCCGAAATACTGAAGCAACAAAATCAAATCGAGAAGATCAACTTCTACATCACCATTCAAATCATATTGCGCTTCATTAGTATGAAATGCGCCCATGAAAAGTTGCATATCACCTGTTCCAATCACCAGGTTCTGATCGAAATCTCCCGAGCATGGATTTGGAATACAATCAATCTGAGCAAGAGTTGTCACATTCACTTCAAAGCTAAAAACCAGTGTGTGATTGCACGCGTCAGTTCCTGTCACCTCAACAATTACTGACTGCAACGTTCCATCACCGGAATTCGACACAGAATAATTTACTATGTCCGTCACCGCACCGCTGCAATTCGAATTCCATTCGGGTTGCCATTCCGCCAATTGGCAAATGCTCATCGATGAGCCAGCCAAAGGCATGTTCAACAACAATGGTCCGGCATTGGCACATACCGCAACATCTTGTGTGAATTGCGATGAATTTCCACAAGCGTCCGTAGCATTGTACATGTATTGCATTTCCGGCACCATCTCACAAATGTGTTTGAACATAAAATCACCTGGAACACCCCAAGTTGAAATCGTGACCCCGTTATCGATCAACGAACCGTTCGCAACAAACCATCCACCAGAGCCATAGTCCGGAGAATAATTATTGGCTCCATTTCCAAGTTGATATCCAAAATGATGATTGGTTGGCGAGTGCGAAAAAGTATAATTGCTTCCGGCAAAATCACCACTACCAGCGAGCGTTCCACCTGATTGAATTTCGTAGTACAACCAGTTCGTGTGTTGCGATGGAGTTCCATTGCAGTCAGCTTTATAGTCTCTATGAGAAACACCCGGCTGATCGCCTGCATTTGGCAGAGCATTCCACGCTGTCCAGTTCAAAGGATTCACGAGCCAAAAATCCGCAGTAAAAATTCCATTGGGATGCTCAACACATCGTAAAGTGGCAGTAACGTGCACCGAACCATCCGTCATCGTCAGAAAACTTCCACTGTCCACGCTATAATATTTATAAGTAGAAGGAACATTGAACAGCATCATAGCAGCTTGATGAGTATAATCACAAGCATTCGTGCCCCAATTAGACAAGTTCAAATTGCATGTTTCAATATAATTGACGGTGCCATTTACAGAAACCAAAGGATTGGCATCTGTGTTGTCAACGACACTCGCGCTTGGTTGCGGATAAACACAATTGGTATTACCCAACACAGGAGATCCTGAAATTACCGGTGCTTCGGAGTCCATTCCATCGCAAGGAACCTGCGCAAAAGCGACATCCGACGGCATGAAAAAACATGCAACCAGCGCCATGCAAAAAACGGGGATCTTGTAAGTCATGTTGATTCGGCTCAATATCGAGATGCCAAGGTATACGAAATTCCATAAACTAAATCAACATTTCTAGTGTTTTCCCTTAAATCACAAGGTTTTAGACCCATTCATTTGGAATGAATACCTTATTCAAGGTATTTTTACAGCCCGCATTATTTAGAGCATTTCTAAATAAGGGTTAAAAACGTTAACTTTACAAGGGTTTCAGAGGTTTAACAACATTAGAAAATGATAAAAGTAGCAGAAAGCGCAAAACAGCAGGTGTCCCACTTACTCACGGCAGAAAAACATCCGGAAGGATCATTTGTGCGCGTAGGAGTTGAGGGTGGCGGATGCAGTGGATTGATGTACCAACTCACTTTCGATCATGAGATGAAAGAAGGCGATCAGGTATTTGAGGACAACGGCGTGAAAGTCGTGGTCGATCGCAAGAGTTTTTTATACCTGGTTGGAACAGAACTCGAGTACACTGGTGGTCTTAACGGCAAAGGATTCATTTTCAAAAATCCGAATGCCAACAGAACGTGCGGATGTGGAGAATCGTTCTCTATTTGATTCAAGAATTCAAAATTCAAAAAGTGTGAAGCGTGGGTAAAAGATTTGAAGAAACGGAAGTTTGGCAAAAGGCGCAGTCCTTTTGTAAGACTGTATTTAGTCACATCCGTAAGCCTGAATTCGCGAAAGATTTTGAATTGAAGAATCAGATCAATAGATCATCCGGAAGCATCATGGACAACATTGCCGAAGGATATGAGCGCAACAACAACAAAGAGTTCATTCATTTTTTGCTCATTGCAAAAGGTTCTTGTGGCGAATCAAGATCACAACTCTATCGCGCACATGACCGCTCATACATCAGCGACACAGAATTTGAAGAAGCAATAAGTGAGTGCGAAGAAATATCTAAGCAACTCAACAATTTTATCAATTACCTAAAACAATCTGAATTCAAAGGTGCCAAGCATGTGAGCATAGAGCGCCATTCGAACAACTCAGGCAAAGTTTGACTGCGTTTTTGAATATTGAATTTTTGAATATTGAATTAAGAGAATGGCTTACGAAGGCGACGAGTTACTGGAAAATGTAACATCAAAAGAATACGAGTTCGGTTTCACCACCGACATTGAATCAGACAAGGCTCCGGCTGGTCTGACTGAGGATACTATACGTCTCATCTCCAAGAAAAAAAATGAGCCTGAATGGTTGCTGAAGTGGAGACTTGAAGCTTTTGCAATCTGGCAAAAAATGACTGAGCCGGAATGGGCGCATGTCACATATCAGAAGCCGGACTTTCAAGCGATATCTTATTACTCAGCTCCAAAGAAAAAGCAAGTACTCAATTCTCTCGATGAGATAGATCCGGAATTGCGCAGGACAATGGATAAGCTGGGCATTTCGCTGGAAGAACAAAAACGACTTCAAGGAGTTGCTGTGGATTTTGTAATGGATTCTGTTTCCGTGGCGACTTCCTTTAAAGAAAAACTTGGTGAGCTCGGAATTATTTTCTGTTCGATGAGCGATGCGGTGCAAGAACATCCCGAGTTGGTGCAGAAGTATCTCGGCACTGTTGTTCCTCGCAACGATAATTTTTATGCCGCACTGAATTCAGCTGTTTTCACTGATGGTTCATTTTGCTACATACCAAAAGGGGTGAAATGCCCGATGGAACTTTCCACTTATTTCCGCATCAATGAAGGAGGAACAGGACAGTTCGAAAGAACGCTGGTGGTCGCAGATGAAGGCAGTTTCGTGAGTTATCTCGAAGGATGCACAGCCCCGGCGCGTGACGAAAATCAATTGCACGCTGCTGTTGTTGAATTGATATCCATGCGCGACTCTGAGATCAAATACAGCACAGTTCAGAATTGGTATCCCGGTGATAAAGATGGAAAAGGTGGTGTTTTCAATTTTGTAACGAAGCGCGGTATGTGCGAAGGTGATCGCTCAAAGATCAGTTGGACACAGGTTGAAACAGGAAGTGCGATTACCTGGAAATACCCATCCTGCATTTTGAAAGGCGACAACAGTGTTGGCGAATTTTATTCCGTGGCTGTTACCAATCATTATCAGCAAGCAGATACCGGAACGAAGATGATTCACCTCGGTAAGAACACTACTAGTACTATTATTTCGAAAGGAATCAGCGCAGGAAAAAGTCAGAACAGTTATCGAGGTTTAGTACAAATCAATAAGAGTGCAAGCAATGCCCGCAACTTCTCGCAGTGCGATTCACTATTGATGAGTGACAAATGTGGCGCGCATACTTTCCCTTACATTGAAGTAAAAAACAAGAGCGCAAAAGTTGAACACGAAGCAACAACATCCAAGATTGGTGAAGACCAAATTTTTTATTGTTTGCAACGCGGACTAAGTGAAGAGCAAGCGATATCAATGATTGTGAACGGATACGCGAAAGAAGTACTCAATAAGTTGCCGATGGAGTTTGCAGTCGAAGCGCAGAAACTTTTGGCGATTTCATTAGAAGGAAGTGTTGGGTAATACTTATTGAAAATTAAAAATTGAAAATTGAAAATTTCCGGTGGCGCTATTAAATAAGATTGAAAATTTGATTGTTCAGATAGACGCAAGAATATTTCAATCAGAAAATGACAAAATGATATTTCAATGAAAGTTAAAAATAAAAATTGAAAATTTCCGGTGGCAGTAATAAAGAAATTTGAAGACTTGAAAGTTTGGCAGGATGCAAGAGCCTTTAGAAAAGAGGTGTCTGCGGCTATAAAAGTTACACCATTAAAAAATGATTACGATCTTAAGAGACAAATACAACGAGCAGCACTTTCGACCATGGCGAATATTAGCGAAGGATTTGAACGAGGAACAACAAAAGACTTCATTCACTTTCTTTTCATGTCTAAGGCGTCAATTGGTGAAGTTCGAAGCCACTTGTATGCGGCTCTTGATGATGAAGTCATTAGTGAAACTATATTCAATCAACTCACTCCACGGTGTATAGAAATTTCATCTCAACTCTCAAAATTCATTTCTTATTTAGAAACCTCAGACAAGAAAACAAGGAACCCCAAACAGATAAAACCGTAGCTCAACACAATTTTCAATATTCAATTTTCAATTGTATAAAGAACTCAAAAAGATACAACCATAGCATGACACACAATTTTCAATTTTCAATTTTCAATTTTCAATTCGACGTAAAACAATGCTAAGAATAAACAACCTACACGCGAACATTGACGGAAAAGAAATTCTCCGCGGTTTGTCGTTGAATGTTAAGGCGGGTGAAGTACACGCCATCATGGGACCGAATGGCTCGGGAAAGAGCACGCTGGCATCAGTACTTGCCGGAAGGGAAGATTATGAAGTGACTGAAGGCACAATAGAATTTCATGGAAAAGATTTAATCGAAATCGCTCCGGAGATTCGTGCTCGTGAAGGAATCTTCCTGGCGTTTCAATATCCGGTCGAAATTCCGGGAGTGAGCAATATGAATTTTCTCAAAGCCGCGGTGGCAGAAATGCGCAAGCACAAAGGACTCGATCCATTGAGTGCAAAAGACTTTTTGAAGATGGTGAAAGAAAAATCGAAACTCGTTGAGCTCGACGGACAACTCGCCAATCGTGCGGTAAACGTTGGTTTCAGCGGTGGTGAGAAAAAACGCAATGAAATATTTCAAATGGCGATGCTGGAGCCAACGCTTGGTGTGTTGGATGAAACAGATAGCGGACTCGACATCGATGCGTTGCGCATTGTTGCCGGTGGCGTAAATGCATTGCGTTCACCGGATCGTTCGTTTGTTGTGATTACGCATTATCAAAGATTGCTCGATTATATCGTGCCTGATTTTGTACACGTACTTCACCAGGGACGCATTATCAAAAGTGGGGGAAAAGAACTCGCTCTTGAATTGGAAGAGCGCGGTTACGACTGGGTGAAAGAAGAAAACGAAACACAACTGGAAGCAGGCAATTAAGCTGTTTCATAACAAGATGGATACATCAACAAAAATGATGGTGGAAGAAAAAATATCAAAGACACTTGAATTCTGTAAAGGGCTGGAGAATCATGCATCCGTTCTTCAGCATGAATTTCCGGAAGAAGTAGCGGGCGCGAAGTTGGCAATTGCTGAGATGGAATTTCCTACGACAAGAAAAGAAGAGTGGAAATACACACGTACAGCGCGTATCACGAATGAAGCATGGACCATCAATAAGTCACATGCAGCAATTGACATTCAATCGTATTTGATTCCTGAATTGGATGCGAATGTTATTGTTTT
>JAYTOA010000221.1:0-2540 GCA_043748015.1 Flavobacteriales bacterium | reverse complement strand
GAAAATGTATTTGATGCCATTCACACCGCGTATTGCACGGGCGTCATTTCAATTGATGTAGCGAAAAACACACAGTCGAAAAAAAGCATACACATCATTCACATCGCTGCAACTGAAGTGAATTTATCGCTGCCTTTGGTACAGATACAACTGGAAAAAAGCAGTGCATTGCACGTAGTTGAATCATTTGTTTCCCTAAACAATTACAAAACTTTTTCCAATCGTCATTTACAAGTTGTCGTTGAGGAAAATGCATCGCTGGTGATTGATAAAATTCAGTCTGAGTCAGAAGAAAATTTTCTGATGAATGAGGAAAATATTCAGGTGGATGGAAATGGAAGATTTACTATCAACACATTGACAGTTGATGGTGGCTGGGTGAGAAACAACCTCAATTTTTCGCTCGAAGGACAAAACATCGAAGTGAATCTTCATGGACTTTATCTCCCGAGAAACAAACAGCACGTTGACAATCACACCATGGTGAATCACCGCTTTGCCCATTGCAACAGCAACGAGTTGTACAAGGGAATGTTGAACGATCAAAGCACAGGAGTGTTTAACGGAAAAGTTTTCGTTCAACCTGATGCGCAAAAAACGAACGCCTTTCAGAGTAATGCGAACATTCTTTTGAGCGATGACGCCCAAATGAATTCCAAACCGGAACTTGAGATATACGCAGACGACGTGAAATGCAGTCATGGCAGCACTACAGGTCAGCTTGATGAGAACGCATTGTTCTATTTGAAATCTCGCGGATTGGGTGAAGAGAATGCAAAAAAATTACTGACAACAGCATTCTTAAATGACGTGCTAGATAAAGTTGAAAACGAAGCTGTAAAAAATTACGTCACGCAGGAATTGATCAAGCGCGATTTACTGCTTCAATAAAAAATGACAACGACACTTGACATAGAAACACTTCGGAAGTCCTTTCCCATTTTACATCAAAAGGTGAATGGATATTCTTTGGTGTATCTTGACAATGCAGCCACTACTCAAAAGCCACAGCAAGTGATCGATGCACTTTCTGACTATTACCGATCGTACAACGCAAACATTCATCGCGGCGTTCATCATCTCGCGAACATTGCGACAACGCAGTACGAATCGGTGAGAGAAAAAACACGCGCATTCATCAATGCCTCGAGTGAAGTAGAAATTATTTTTACGGGAGGAACTACAGATTCCATCAATCTCGTTGCTCAAACATGGGGAAGACAAAACCTCAAGCAAGGCGATGAGATCCTCATTTCAATGATGGAACATCACAGCAACATTGTTCCATGGCAAATGATCGCCGAAGAAAAAGGCGCAATTGTCAAAGCCATTCCTGTTACGGAAAATGGCGAATGGGATATAGAATCGCTGAATGTTTTGCTGACATCGAAAACAAAAATCGTAACAGTCAATCATGTTTCCAATTCACTCGGCACGATCAATCCGATAAAAAATATTATCGATAAAGCGCACCAACTCGGTGCAGTTGTTTTGATAGATGGCGCGCAGGCTGTGGCGCATTTCCCGGTAGATGTTCAAGCGCTCGATGCCGATTTTTACGCCTTCAGCGCGCACAAACTTTACGGTCCAACAGGTACCGGAGTGCTATACGGAAAAAAATCATTGCTCGAATCCATGCCTCCTTACCGCGGCGGTGGAGAAATGATCAAAACCGTTACGATTGAAAAAACGACTTACAACGAATTGCCATACAAATTCGAAGCAGGCACACCGAATATCGAAGGTGTAATTGGAATGGGCGCTGCCATCGACTTCGTGAATTCATTTGACTGGAGCGAAATCGTTGAGCACGAAAAAGAATTGTTGGAATTAGCGACAGAAAAAATTTCCGCAATACCCGGGCTTCGCATTTTCGGAACGTCAAAAAATAAGGTAGGAGTAATCTCATTTCAGGTAGAAGGAGTGCATCCTTACGACCTCGGAACCTTGCTCGATAAGCAAGGTGTCGCAGTGCGCACCGGACATCATTGCACAGAACCGTTGTGGAATCACTATGGCATTCCTGGTTCCGTTCGTGCATCCTTTTCGCTTTACACAACAACAGAAGAAATTGAAATATTCATTGCCGCTTTACAGAAAGCATTACAATTATTGAGATAAGTGAGTATAGAAGAAAAACAACAAGAGATCATTGAAGAGTTCAACTCTTTTGGAGATGGACCTGACAAACAATCATCGTGGATGGAGAAATACGAATACATCATAGAACTTGGAAAAGATCTTCCGTTGATTGAAGAACATTACAAACTCGATGAAAACCTCATCAAAGGTTGTCAATCGAAAGTGTGGCTGCATGCAGAAGTGGACAATCACGGGAAATTACAATTCACCGCAGACAGTGACGCTATCATCACCAAAGGCTTGGTTTCAATGGTTGTTCGTGTGCTAACAGATGAAAAACCCGAAGACATCGCAAGTGCGGATTTGCACTTTGTGAAAAAAATCGGATTACACGAACACTTGTCGCCCACGCGCAGCAATGGTTTGGCGAGTATGATCAAACAAATGAAAATGTATGG
>JAYTOA010000220.1:0-16758 GCA_043748015.1 Flavobacteriales bacterium | reverse complement strand
AATCGTGCCTGTCATCAATGTTGCTTCGCGCATCACAATGTTGGGAGCGAAGGTGATCAGATCCATGTTCACCACCATGCCTTTCAGTTTGACGGAATCCATACCCATCATGATAACGAGCACGTCGTAGGATCCGGGTTTCAGTGGATTGAGGCGGAACTTACCGTCTTCTCCGGTAGCAAGTCCCATCTGATCGATACCGTTTGAAGCCATCACAATAGCGCCGGGCACGGGCTTTCCTTTCGTATCCACGACTTTGCCGTGAATTTCACCAAAGCTTTGGGCGGTGGTGCAGAGTGCAACAAATGCTGCGAGTGCGGTGCAGATAATTTGTTTTGTCATAAATAACCTTTTTTAAGTTGGTATATCTATAAGATGCCGGGGTTCATGGAATTCCATAAAAAAATTTGATTTTTTTTTCTCTATGTTGAAAATTTTCCATGAAAGTCCTGTTATTGCTTGAAAGGTTGGGGAAAAAAATAGTGCGGCGGGGTGAAGCTTTTTGGGTTTCACTCAGATTTTGCGCAGATGAGGTAGCGGATTATCGCCGACATTTTAACCTCAGGATACATTTTGTTAAATGCTTCCACACAATCATTTCTAAGTAGGCTTCTCTCTTTGGTGAAATTATGGGAATCGCATTTTGTATTTATAATCCGTGCAAATCTGCTTCCTCATCTACAAATCTGCGTGAACCCTATAAGTCTGTGAGAGGACTGACTATCGAAAACCACATCGTACATTTGCATCCTCAATTGACACGCTTTATTAAACAAACACAGGCATTACAAGCCCTGGTATGAGCGACCAAATCAAGCACGAGTGCGGGATTGCACTCATCAGACTGAAGCAACCGCTTCACTATTACACCGAGAAATACGGAACTGCATTTTACGGCCTCAACAAAATGTATTTGTTGATGCAGAAGGAACACAACCGCGGGCAGGATGGTGCAGGTCTTGTCAACATAAAACTCGATGTTGATCCGGGCAAGAAATACATCAGCCGTATTCGCAGCAACGATCAGCAACCCATCCGCGATATTTTTTCAAGGGTGATGTCGCGCTTTTCTGCACTTGAAAAAAGTCATCCGGAAAAACTGTTGGACGCCGCTTATCTGAAAGAGCATTACGCATTCACAGGCGAAGTTTTTCTGGGTCACCTTCGATACGGAACATACGGCGGGAATAGTATTGAGAACTGTCACCCCTTTTTACGTCAGAGCAATTGGATGACGCGCAACCTTGTTGTTGCCGGGAACTTCAACATGACGAATGTTGACGAGTTGTTTCAGTTACTTGTAGATCTTGGTCAGCACCCAAAAGAGAAAGCAGATACTGTGACCGTGATGGAAAAGATTGGTCACTTTCTCGATGTAGAAAATCAAGAACTATTCGATTATTACAAGAAGCAAGGCTATAACAACAAGCAGATAACAGATCGCATTTCACAACACCTCGATGTGCAGCGATTGCTTGCACGGTCTACCCGGGATTTTGACGGAGGTTATGCAATGGTTGGTTTGATAGGTCATGGTGATGCGTTTGTATTGCGCGATCCGAATGGTATTCGTCCGGCATATTGGTATGAGAATGATGAAGTATGCGTAGTGGCGAGCGAGCGACCACCTATTCAAACAGCCTTCAACGCATCACTTGAAGACATACATGAATTGACACCGGGACACGCGTACATCATCAAGAAAGATGGAACGTCGTCAGTGAAGAAAATACGCGAGCCACAAGAGAAAAAATCGTGTTCGTTTGAGCGGATTTATTTTTCGCGCGGTAATGACTTAGACATTTACAAAGAGCGTCAAAACCTCGGTCGTCATGTTGTGCCATTGGTGTTGAAATCGGTGAATCACGATCTGGAGCACACCGTTTTTTCGTTCATCCCCAACACTGCTGAAACTGCATTTTATGGAATGATGAAGGGGTTGGAAGATCACCTCAACGACAACAAAATTTCGGATTTAAAAGCACTTGGAAAAAATGTTACGCCTGAAGATTATGAGCGCATCATTCGGCGAAGTGCTCGACTGGAAAAAATTGCGATCAAGGATGTGAAATTGCGCACGTTTATTACGCAAGACAGCGCACGCGACGAATTAGTGTCGCACGTATATGATGTGACACACGGCACCGTAAAACGCGATGTGGATACACTGGTTGTTATAGATGATTCGATAGTACGTGGTACAACCTTGCGCAAGTCGATTATCAAAATGCTCGACCGACTTGGACCGAAAAAAATTATTATCGTTTCTTCAGCTCCGCAAATCAGGTATCCTGATTGTTATGGCATCGACATGGCGAAGATGGGCGATTTCATTGCGTTTCAGGCGGCCATAGAATTGCATAAAGAAGCAGGAACACATGGCGAAGCAATGGCTGTGATATTGAAGAAATGTCTCGATCAGGAACACGCACCTAAGGAGACAGTGAAGAATTATGTGCGTGAAGTGTATGAGCCGTTCACAGTAAAGCAAATTTCAGATAAGATCGCAGAACTTGTCACACCGAAAGAAATCAAGGCAAAAGTCGAAGTGCTTTTCCAAACCATTGAAGGACTTCATGAATCCATTCCTGATCATCTTGGCGACTGGTATTTCACGGGGCATTATCCAACACCGGGCGGAAACAAAGTGGTGAACAAGGCGTTTATCAATTACATGCAAGGGAAGAATGTGCGCGCGTACTAGGGGTTGGGAATTAGTTATCGGTTATTAGAGATCAGTTATTAGTTATTGAGTTAATGGTTATTGGCATTGAAGCGAGTGCTTTCAATTAAAGCATTCCGCCTGATTGTAAAGATGTCATTCAACAATCCTTATGAATAAAAATGTTTGCAGGAAAGTGCTGCGCTTTGTGGAGCGAGGTGCCTTTGGCCTAAAATGGAATTACGATGCAATAACCCAATAACCAATAACTCTCTAACCAGTAACTAAGCACCTCTTCGTCGCGCTATCACACCGGCAACCTCGAACAACATCGCCACCATCATCACAAGAAAGAAGGGATACACCGGCACGAGGTAGCGTTGTTCGATGAAGCCGAAGTACATGGCGAGAAGAATGATGAATGCCCAGGGTATGGCTGCGAAGGAGAGTTGAAGCCAACGGCGTTTGATGAGGAGAAAGAAAGAATATATCACGCCGAAAAATCCAACGAGTAAGAGCAAAAGATAGTATCCCATCTTGAATACTTTCTGTATAAAATTCATTTCCTGAAAAGCAGGGCCGGGCATGTTGTCGAGTCTATCGGGGAAAACAAAACGCTTGAACATCACCAGGCGGTTCAGCAAATAATAGTCGAGTGTATTTTCTTTGATGTAAGTTGATTTGTAGAGTTTGCTATTGTTCAACACGCGTTCACCGGCCATTCGTTTTTCTTCAACATCATACGATGTTTTGAATGTGACATAGTCGTTTTGCAATTGGATGATTGAATCCACCGGACAAATGCTCGACGTTTTTGAGGAAGCAAAAGCGAGTGATTGTGTTTGTGGTTTTGCGGCGTTGAACCAATGTGCGGGCGTATTCGGAATCCAGTATTGAATGTCTTCACCCCAGGCGATGAGCAATTCATTCACTGCGAGAAATTGTGGTGAATAGGTGTGATAGCAATCAGCAACGGGCTTGATGAATGGCACAAAAACATGCTCGAGTTTGTAGTTGCGATAGGTCCACATACCAATTGCAATCACTACCGGAAGCGATATCGTCACGATGTTTTTGAAGTGAATTTTCCAGTTTTCTTTTCTTCCGAAAATGATCATCGCGAAAAAAACCGGAAGCAATGCGACGGCAATCTGACGCATGAATACTGACCACGTGAACCACACACCGGCAAGAAGAAGTTGTTTGCGTTTGCCTTCTTTGATGAAGCTGGTCAAACTATACACACTGAAGATGAGCGACGAAGTTGCAAGACTGTCCGACATCAATGTGTGGTCCCATATCGACACGAAGGAACTGAGCGCATACAACAATGCTGTTCCTTCAAAAACATATTTATACGGAAAGATGCGCGTGGCAATGATGGCGAGCAGCAATACCGAAAGCACTGATAGCAAGAACTGAACGACTACGACACACACAAACGCAGTTTCTTGTCCGAATAGAAAAGAGAACGGAACATACACAGGAAGCAGTCCGGGCATGCGGCACATACTTGGGTAAAAACCTTGATGCGCGAAAATTTCTGCGGGCTCGTAGTAGTTGCGCGTGTCGCCCATCGCAACGGCAATCACAGAATGAATCTGACTTTCACGCGCATGTCGATTGAACTGCACCGTGAAGTACACAAACATCATCAGCTTCACACCGAGAATGATGAGTAGCCATTTGATGTAATACGATCGTGTATGTGGTGAAGAAAGTTGCAATGTTTTTTGAGTGCCGACTTTGTTTTACTAAGAGAAATATTTTGTGAAATTGCGCATTTCGATTTAATCGAAAAAATTTTTCAACTACGAAAGCCCAAGCTCTTTGCGGATTTCAAGGGGAAGTCTGTGTAACTCTTCCACCGTACCTTTTTGTTTCGCAGGAGTTCCCATGATGATGGAAAGCGGCTCGAAGTTTTTTGTTACAACCGTATTCGCGGCAACAAAACTTTCATGACCGATGCGCACACCGGGAGAGATTACGCATTGCACGGCAATCTGACAACCATGTTCGATGATTGATCCGCGCTCAGCACCAAATTGTGCTGTCACTTGCGGACGACGGTAAGCAACAGGATTGCCGTTCGTGGTAATCGTCATTGGCGCGATGAAAACATAGTCGCCGACTTCAGTTCCCATGCAGATGAAACTGCGTGAGTGAATGGAAGAAAATCTACCGATGATCATTTTTCCCTCGAGCTCAACGAGAGAACCAATTGATGTTCCTTCACCGATGATGGATTTTTCTCTGATCAAAGCCTTGTGATGGATCTTCACATCTTTCGCAATTTGCGAACCGACATAGAGCGTGCAGCCTTCGCGGATCAATACATTTTCACCTATTCTTAAAGGCTCATATGCAGCATCAAGTCCTGCTCCGGGGCGTCCTACAAAGCCGGTGATGTGGCCATATCCGAGATGACAATTCTCCTGGATTTTTGCACCGGCACCGATGATGCTTTTTTCAATAATTGTATTGTGACCGATAATAGAGTTGTCGCCGATTTCTACATCGTCGCCAATGTTGACGTTGTTGCCGAAAGTGACATTCAGCCCGATGCGCGCTTTAGGTGATATATAGCTCATAATGTTTTCAGATAATATTCCGCAATTTCTGTTGCGTTGAAAGTTGGAAGATTGTTTTCGCGAATGTGATTGAGTAGTCTGGTGAAGATCGTGTTCACACCTGCTTCATCGCTCGTGTAGGGTTGCAGTTCTTCGCGTGTCAACGTGCTCAGCTGCCGGCCAACGCACAATTCTCGTTTCACACTTTCATAGCGAGTAAAATCGTCTTCATTCAATCCAACATATACAGGATGAAAGTTGAACATCTTCATTCCGTGTGTGTGCAAGGCGGGATTGGCGATGTCCCATGACTTGTCTTTGCGCAGACATTCCACATCATCTTCCCAGAAAAATGGAATGCGCACGAGTGGAACATCAGCCGCACTGTGACACAAAGTGTGTGGAATGAGATGCGGCGTTCTAGGCAAGTAAAGCGAGCAATCTACTTTGATGTTGTAGTCATGACGCAGCTTCCACATGATCCTCGAGTTTTGATGTAGCGCGTGCATGCGCACGGAAGTTGCGCCGGGAGCGAGGTCCAGACAGTGACGAATCACTTCGTCTTCCGTTTTTCCATGCGAAGAACCTTCGAGAAAATTCGGATGAATACCCAATTCAAAGAGTGGGTTATTGCGCAAGCGATCTACGGCAGGTGAAGCGTGCGTGAGAAACCAGGTACACTTCACGCCTGCTGTTGTGTAGGCATCCGCCATGTAATCGATCATGTAATCGGGCGCCCAATCGACGTCAACGGTCAAGGCGAAAAAATGATAGTCTTGGGGGAAAGCCGCAGTGGTCATACGAACAGTTACATTTTACAAGGCGGGCAAATGTAGGAAGATAGCGGCTGACGTGAAATGTCGGTAGATGAAAGAGTTGAGGAGAAAATTATTTTTTGAACACTGGCACGGTACTGCACGGCTCACCAAACATAATGTTTTTCGCAACAGGTTGAAGTTTGTTTACCAGATCTACATACGCTGAAGTCGGAACAGGCTTATCGCTGCAACCTTTGATGATAATGCGTTTGTCGAGATAATCCTCTGCATTGATCGCCGCGATCAATTCCGAAAAGATGATAGTCTCTAACATTTCAGCGCTTCCAAAAATAAAGCGTTTTGATACTCCTGAAAGTTTTGAAGCGATGAGCATGTAAGCCCAATTGGGAACGATAGCGTCAGCGCTGCAAATGATTGCGACATATTTATTCTGAAACGTGCTCCAGTCGTTGGTTTTGATCCACTCGCGGAAATCTTTTTCCTTGAGAGCGAGACCTTGCCAAAGTTGATCTTTGATGTCAATCACAACACGCTCACCCTCGGGGAAAATGTCCTCGAGATCGATGGTGATGAGACCACTGGCTGCGACTTTGTTGATGATTTCTGACATGATTTAATTTCTTTCGTCTTTACAAAGCTACGTATTAAGCCAAGTTCTTTGATCATAGCAGCAGTGGCAACACGTGATGGAGGAGATAGGAAGTTGAAGCGCGAATAGTTCAGAGTTCAAAGTTTGCGCTGTGTCCATGCTTAAATAACCTTGACCGTTTTCTTGAACCTCATTCTTGGATTTCTGGAGATAGATTCATGGTGGGTGAGTTTTTCTTAGTGGATGGCGTTTCATCTGAGTTAATTCGAAATTGCAAATTCGAAGTTTCCTCAATGCACCATTTTAGTTGTCTCATAACGCGCTAGTAGAGCGTTAATTTTGAGAATTCAATTTTCGAAAATTATGAAGAGTGTTGTTATCTGTTTTGTTTTCACCTTGAACTCGCTAAATTTCTTTGCTTCGGATGCAACAGGATTTCATTTAATTTACAAGATTCATCCATTAGCCGCAATAAATCCGTTGAGGCCCACAGCGCAAGGAAGTCTGGAGGCGCAGTTTGGAAGAAGATGGGGTGTTGCATTCACATATGGTTATCAATATATCTACAGGATGAAGTTTGATACGCTGGTAGTCACCGATCCTAAAGGCCAAACTATTAAGGTCGATTTCAAATACTATATAGGTAATCCGGTATCAAATTATCACAATGGAAAGTTTGCCTTGCAGTATTTAGGAATTGGTTTGTGGTACGTTGAAGAAAGCGGCAATGAACTATTTAGATATAGTGGCACTCATGCTGGTGTACATGTGAAGAATAGAATCATTGCGATCAACTATGGATTTGTAGTTGATCACAAACGCTACACGTTGGAATGCATCCTAAACGCTGGAGTTCGATTCAAAGAAAGAACGATGGATTGGTTGGACAATCGCCAACCAGTCTACGATAATAAAAATGGCGGATGGGGCTTTTCACATACGTACAACTTCAAAGGGATAGCACCACATGTTGGTATGGGCGTTCGTATCGGGTATAGGCTCTTTTAGTGGCGACTCGTATTCCAGAAGATGAATAGTATAGAATACTGGATTCAATAATGAACAAAGTTTCTATGCTCTTGAGTCGGATGAATAATCCAATTTATTGGTAGTGAAATTCAGCGAAGGAACGCTCAACAGTTTATTCCATTTAGGCATAAAAGGCATATTGATCTGGCAATTGAAATGGGAAGAGATTATAGTTTTACGGGACTAAACAAATTTGACCCATGAGCTCCTTTTCCTGCAATCTGCATCAGATTGTCTTCGCAACGAAGTATCGCGACAAAGTACTTTCTGCCGATAATCGCGATTCACTCATCAAATTTATGTGGCGGACGTGTGAGAACAAAAAGTGTCTTGTGTTTGCAATCAATGGTGTGGAAGATCACATGCACATTGTTTTGAAAATTCACTCAACAATTGCAGTTGCAGATCTGGTGAAAACGATTAAAGTCAGCTCGACTCTTTTTATAAAGGAGAACAAATTGTTTCCGGGTTTCATTTCTTGGCAAGGAGGATATGGCCATTTCACCTATTCTAATAGCGCAAAGAATAATCTTGTACGTTATGTGGAGAATCAGGTGAAGCATCATGCGAAAGTGGAATCGAGGAAAGAGTTGATTGTGTTGATGAAGCCGCGGGATATAGATTTTCGTGAGGAGGGTGTGGAATGAATCTCGCGTTGGAGGTTGGGGGTTATTTTTCTACGGACTTCGCCCGCAGGTAGGAGGTTGAACCCTGCGGGTTCGGCGCACTTCACCGGCTCAGAGGGCATCCCATCTGCAGGTGAGCGAGAGCGAAGTAACGCGCACTCCGAACCCGCAGGGTTCAACCTCCTAACCATGGACGCAGTCCATGGGGTGCGACCAGCACATGAGGTGAAAGAGCGAGTGTGAGGAACAGAGCGAGAGCGGAGGAGTGCGCGGAGGAGTGCGTCACGCGCTCATCACGCCGCCCTTACGGACACCAATCATCTCGGTGGCAGCGTTGATCATCGCTGCCATATCATAATGACATTCAGCATAAAGCTCTTCCTGTGTGCCGTGTTCTACAAGACGATCAGGAATACCAAGGCGTTTTACCTGTGAGTTGTAACCGTTATCCACCATGAATTCGAGGATGGCGCTGCCCATGCCGCCTTGCAGACATCCGTCTTCCACTGTGATGACGTGTTTGAATTTTGCGAAGACTTCATGGAGAAGTAATTCGTCTATTGGTTTTGCGAAACGCATGTCATAATGCGCTGCAGAAATTCCTTTTTCTTCCAAGGCCTCACATGCTTCCAAAGCTTGATTGCCAAGAGGTCCAATCGTGAGGAAGGCGATATCAGAACCGTTGCGGACTTTGCGTCCTGTGCCGGGTTTGATGAGTTGAAGCGGCGTTTTCCATTCCGTCATCACACCATTTCCGCGTGGATAACGAATGCTGAATGGGCCGTAATTTTCGTATTGCGCGGTGTACATGAGATTGCGCAATTCGCTTTCATTCATCGGCGAAGAGACAATCATGTTTGGAATGCAACGCATGAATGCAAGGTCGTATGCGCCGTGATGCGTCGGGCCGTCAGCACCAACAACGCCACCACGATCCAGACAAAAAACTACGTGAAGATTTTGCAAAGCAACATCGTGTATCACCTGATCATAGGCGCGCTGCATAAACGACGAATAGATATTGCAAAATGGAATCAATCCCTGCGTGGCCATACCGGCACTGAATGTCACTGCGTGTTGCTCGGCGATACCGACATCGAATGCGCGATCAGGCATAGCTTCCATCATAAACTTCAATGAACAACCTGACGGCATTGCAGGCGTTACTCCAACAATTTTTTCGTTCTTCTCCGCAAGTTCGATGATGGTATGTCCAAAGACATCCTGGTACAACGGCGGTTGTGGAGACTTCGGAACGACTTTCACAATTTCACCTGTTTGTTTATTGAACACACCGGGTGCGTGCCACTTCGTCGGACTTCCTTTTTCGGCAGGCTCGTAGCCCTTGCCCTTCATGGTAACACAATGCAAAATCTTAGGACCGGGAATGTCTTTGAGATCGCGCAAAACTTTCGTCATGTATTCAACGTCGTGGCCATCGATCGGACCGAAGTATCTCCATTTCAATGATTCGAAGAAATTACTTTCCTTCACCAGCGAACCTTTCAGCGACTCACTGATTTTATGGACGATGGCTTGCGCGCTTGTTCCGAAAGTAGAAAGTTTACCGAGCATATTCCATACTTCATCTTTCACCTTATTGTAAGTGTGCGAAGTAGTGATGTCGGTGAGGTATTCTTTTAGCGCGCCCACATTCGGGTCGATGCTCATGCAATTATCGTTGAGGATGACGAGAAGATTTGCGTCCGCTGTTCCACCGTGGTTCAATCCTTCGAAAGCAAGACCGGCTGTCATAGCGCCATCGCCTATAACCGCTATGATTTGTCTGTCGTCTTCTTTTTTCAATTTTGAAGCAACAGCCATACCAACTGCAGCGCTGATGGAAGTAGAAGAGTGACCAACACCAAAAGTGTCGTATTCGCTTTCACTTCTCTTCGGAAAACCGCTGATGCCTTTGTACTTCCTGTTCGTGTAAAAACTATCACGACGAGCGGTGAGGATTTTGTGACCGTAGGCTTGATGACCTACATCCCACACCAATTGATCATAAGGCGTATTGAAGACATAATGCAAGGCCACCGTCATTTCCACCACGCCTAGACTTGCACCGAAGTGACCACCGCGCTCAGAAACAATATCCACGATATAATCGCGCAATTCTTTACTGAATGCCGGCAACTGATCCTCGGTGATTTTCTCGCGAAGATCCTTTGGCGTCTGAACTTGAGCCAGCAGCGGCCCTGGTGTGTATTGGTTGCTCATGTATTGATTCGTTTCGTCACAGCAATGCGTCGGACTCAATGTAAAACATTTGTCTTGACGCAAAGTTCGGGAATGATGGTGGAAAATGGAACTATTAAGGGGAAATTTTGGTGTTGGGGAAATTTCGGAGGTGGTCAACAATCATTTCGCATAATTCAAAAATTAAATTTTCAGTGGCTTTTTTTAATGGAGTTTAAGCATTCGAAAAATGATTTACTTTTCCGTCAAAGTTCAACCTATGAAACCTTTAATTATTATCTCACTTCTCGCATTGGTGTCTTGCAGGCCAGAAACATTGAACTCTCCAGAAAGCCAAGTCTCAACAACAAAACCAATCTCTAACTACAAAAGTTACAATTCTTCAGAATTCGAGTATTTAGGATTTGTACATAATCAGATGATGGATTATGTCGCCACGATACCTAACTTCCTAACTTCTTCAGACGAAGATGGCTTCAACTATCTAGAAACATTTACTAAGCCAAATTTGAATTTGAATTTTCAAACATATTTGGAGTTCAGTGCCATGTATAATGAAGATATAACTCTTTGTGCTACTCAGGATTTAAGCACCTCTAGACTTTTTGAACAGGGAGGTTTACCAAAGGAGTTTTCCGCACCTGTTCAAGAATTATTTGACATCTTTCGAAATGCGTCAATTAATGCTAGTCCCGAGGGCTTAATTCAGCAAGTAACTAAACTTGAGATGCGAATTGATCAATTGTACAAAATTGAATATAATGCTTCCACGTATGAGGGAAATTCTGCTGCATTAATCATGGGCGCTTGCGCTATTGCCAAGGCGAGCACCGACTATTGGTTTCAAGCACATCAATTTGAAACTCATCCCTGGTATCCATATCTGATGAGTGCATCAGGAAGGAACTCCATTCCACCCATTATACTACCTAGCGGCAGTGGCTCAACAGCGGCCTTTCGAAGCTGGCTTGGACGTGTAATTACCGACATTGGTGCTTTTTTTGGGAGGATTCCAGATGAAATAACTACCGAGTATGATGATGATCATTTAAGTGGAGTTGGTGGTAGTTGGTCTTTATCGGAAGGACTCACAAACGCAGGTGCCGCAAGTAGGGCTCACGTTTCTTGGTAGGAATATTTGACAATTCTTTAGTTCAACTAAATGAGAATTTACCGATTGTTACATTGCTTAATGGTATTCGCGATTGAGAGCACAACGAACTCTGGGTTCTCACAATGTGCAATCTCTGTTCATGATTATACTAATGATCTTCCTGTTCTGAATGCTGTTGTCATTTCTTCCAATCCGGATTATGTGCAGTTGACAGATTCAACGGGCAGTTTCATTCTTCCTGCCGGTAGTTCTGGCAAAGTCAGAATTGTAGCCTTGGGATTTGAGGAATTCACGTCTGAAAATGTTTGTTCCATTGCCGACAAAACAATACGACTTAAAAATTCAGCGGTGCTGAATGAAGTAGTGATTGAGTCCGCGCGCTTTGATCCGGCCGAGTTGTTTTGGCAATGCGAGAATAAAATAAGGCGATTGATGATGCATAGGCCATCACTTAACGCTTACAACCTGCATTACATAAGCAAGGATGTGCATTCGGATGGTTTGGAGAAAATCAAGGGAACTTTGGTTCTTGCATTCAAGAATAACAAATCGAAAAAAAAGACGACTTCATTTTTGTGCAGTGAGGGACTACAATATTCGATAAGCGAAAAGCAAAAGGGCTATGAATATTTCTATATAGATAGCATTCATGGAAGAGCGCTGCCAAATATGTTGGGATTTGTATCGCCTTTGTCTAATAAAACCACAACTTTAAAGGACACAAAGGCATGGTATATTTCCCAGGATTCTTCTGAATTCACTAGGGACTCATCCGGTTTTCATTTCACTTTCATTGAGCAACATTTAGATCGCTTTTTGCTGCTACACTCTACTAGAAAAATTTTCTTCAGGAACGATAGTACCCTTATGGAAATTATCTACCTGATGTCAATAAAGAAGGATGGGACGGAGCATTGGTCTACCCAGGCCTTCATAGATACTAAATATGATGACAAAGGGATGATGCTCCCCGTGCAATTTGAATCAATCAATGTATACAGAAACAATACGAATTACCCGCAGACTATTACATTTCAATGTGAGTTGAAAGATGAAAAGTGTGGTGGAAATCTCATCGAGATAAAGCAGCGAAGTTTGTTTGCGCAGTTGAAAGAGTATGCGACATACTTTCCTTAAGGATGAGGTTATTGGGTTATGGAGTTATTTAGTTATTGCGCGAAGCAATGGCGACGCGTAAAACGCTCTCTGAATTCTGAGATTGGACAACAGCGCATGCCAACAAATCAAACACTCAAAACAAGATTGCCTTCCACCGCATAGAAAGAATTTGACACAATAACTCAGTAACCCAATAACCAATTACCACGATGGGAACACGCTCAACCAACACAGAGCGCACTCTTCATTAATAATTAATAACTAATAATTACCAATTGTGATTTATGCGTTTACAAGAGCGAGAATCCCCTCAAGAATCTCCCTGCCATCCGTGTTTTCCAATTCAAAATCCGCGGCGCGTTCAGGGTGTGGCATCATACCGAAGACATTCTTTTGCTTGTTGCTAATACCCGCGATGTTCAACATTGAGCCGTTGGGATTGGCCTCTTCGCTGGTTTCGCCTTCGAGGTTGCAATAGCGGAAAAGAATCTGATCGTTTTGAATGATTTCTTTTCTTTCATCATCGGTGGCGAAAAAATTTCCTTCACCGTGGGCAACAGGAATTTTATACACCTTGGTGAAGTCGAGATTTTTAGAAGGAAGAGCAGATTTTGAAACCGGTTTCAGGTGAACATTCTTGCAAATAAATTTTCGCGACTCGTTGTGGAGCAATGCGCCGGGCAACAATTTCGCTTCACACAAAATCTGAAAACCGTTGCAGATGCCCATCACGTATCCGCCGCGGTTGGCGTGCGCTATCACTTCATTCATGATAGGTGAAAAGCGCGCGATGGCGCCGCTGCGTAAATAATCGCCGTAAGAAAATCCACCGGGAAGGAAGACGAAATCAGCACCTTGCAGATCGTGGTCTTTGTGCCAGAGTTTAACAACATCCTGGTGGAGTATATCGCTCAGTGCGTACACGAGGTCTTCGTCACAATTGCTTCCCGGAAAAACTACAACGCCGAATTTCATATCGATAATGATTTTGCGCAAAGGTAAAATGCGATGCGCAAGTGATGTTCATGTTTTCTGCTAATGTTCCAAACTCTTTTCCCACTTGCTCACAGCCACTGTTGCCACGGCATTTCCTACAACATTTGTCGCGCTTCTTCCCATATCTAGAAGGTGATCGATACCGAGAAGCAGTAACAATCCCGCTTCAGGTATGCCGAATGAATTAAGTGTTGCGGCAATTACAACAAGCGAAGCACGCGGCACACCGGCGATCCCCTTGCTCGTAATCATTAACACAAGCAGCATGGAAAGCTGTTGATCGAAACTCATGTCGATGCCATAACTCTGCGCGATGAAAATACTTGCGAAAGTCATATACATCATCGAGCCGTCGAGGTTGAAAGAATAACCGAGCGGAAGCACGAAACTCACGATTCTGTTTTTACAACCGAAGCGCTCGAGTTCTTCCAATGTCTTTGGGAAAGCCGCTTCGCTGCTGGCGGTGGAGAAAGCGAGAAGCAAAGGCTCTTTGATTCTCGTGATCAAAGTCCACACGCGTTTTTTCACCAATAGCCACGCAGCGAAAAGCAACACTACCCAGAGAAGAATAAGTCCCAAATAAAATTCTGCAACGAAAATTCCATAAGTGCTCATTACGCCGAGACCTTTTTTCGCAATGACAACAGCCATGGCTGAGAAGACTGCGAGTGGTGCGAAATTCATCACGAAGCCGGTGACCTTGAGCATTACGTGTCCAACGGAGTCGAGAAGTTTTACAATTGGATCACCTTTTTCACCAATAGCAGCCGTGGCGACACCAAAGAATAGCGAGAAGATAACAATCTGCAGAATCTCGTTGTTTGCCATAGCTTCTACAGCGCTTTTTGGAAAAATGTGCGTAATGAAATTGCGGAAAGACATCGCAGTTTTATCAATACCTGTTGCGGCATCAGCGGGCGGCAATTCCAGATTCATCGCAAGTCCCGGTTCAAACAAATTCACCAGAAAACATCCGAGGAGAAGCGAAACGAATGATGCAGAAATAAACCACAACATCGTTTTTCCACCGATACGACCAACCGCTTTAATGTCGCCAAGTTTTGCAACACCAACAACGAGCGTGGCAAATACCAACGGTGCGATAATCATTTTGATGAGGCGCAGAAAAACGTCAGTTAGGATGGAGAGGTTTTCGATGATGCTTACCAAAGAAGCGTTTTGTGTTCCATCAGCATTTTCAGGATATGCTGCGTTGAGCCATACACCGACGAATACGCCAATGATGAGCGCGATGAAAATCCAGAGAGTTAAGCGATTTGATTTGGTCATGATGATCGATTCTATTCGCGACCAAAGTAATTGTTATGCACGCGTTTTTTTCAAAATTGATGTGTGGCCATGAAGTGCAATCAAATTCGGAGATTCGGGATTTGATGATTTAGAGATTTTATGACTTGGAGATTTGCACGGAGTGCGATCCATTTCAGACCATGAATTCTTCAAATGGATCAGATCTACCTCATTTCGCATTGCATAGTAAAACGTTCAAGTGCCAAGGAGTTTGATGCCACGAAGTGGCCTCAAACTCCTAACACGCGCGCTGCCTGTCATTCCGACGCGAAGCGAGGAATCTCCCATAGTTGGATTCAGAGAAGCGTTTGATGATTTGGAGATTTGATTACTTGGAGATTTGCACACAGTGAGCTGTTACAATTCATTGCAACGGCAACTGATTAGACTCGTTTTATCCATGAATGATCTTCTTGCGAATGATATCATCCTTCAGAATCGCCGTGTTCTTGTTGGCGAGTTGTCCACACGCAGCGTCGATGTCTTTACCACGTGAGCGACGCACGTTGACGATCAGGTTTTTCTTTTCGATAAAATGCGCGAAGGCATCCACTCTTTCTTGCGGCGCCTGCTGATACTCGCCGTCGTCGATAGGATTGTACTCAATGATATTGATCTTCACGGGAAACGATTTGCAGAAATCAGCAAGTTCGTGAGCGTCTTTGATGCTATCGTTGAAGTCTTTGAAGATGATGTATTCGAGTGTGATGCGGGAGCCTGTTTTCTCGTGGAAATACTTCAGTGAATTAGTCAATGCAGCGAGATCGTTGCTCTCGTTGATATCCATAATCTTGTTGCGCTTCTCGTCGTTGGCGGCGTGTAACGAAAGAGCAAGGTTGAATTTCACGTTATCATCACCGAGTTTGGCGATCATTTTTGCGACGCCTGCTGTGCTAACGACGATACGATTGGGCGACATACCGAGACCATCCGGTGAAGTGATTTTCTCAATTGATGTAAGCACGTTTTTATAGTTGAGTAGTGGCTCACCCATGCCCATATAAACAATATTGGAGAGCGGAATTTTATAACGCGTCTCTGCTTCATTTTTCAAATAAGCGACCTGATCATAAATTTCTCCGGCTGTGAGGTTGCGCAACATTTTCAATCTGCCCGTTGCGCAGAATGCACACGAGAGACTGCATCCAACCTGTGAAGAAATGCACGCCGTCATGCGCGATTTGGTAGGAATCAACACTCCCTCAACAATTTTTCCGGGCTCCACTTCAAACGCACATTTGATGGTGCGATCGTCACTGATTTGTTCGTCGGAAAGTTTGATTTTGTGCAGCGTAAAATTTTCCGTGAGCAGCTCGCGCGTCCAAACAGAAAGATTTGACATTTCATCAAACGATCCTGCAGATTTCTTCCATAGCCATTCCATTACCTGTTTCGCGCGGAATTTTTTTTCGCCATTGGCCTCGAAAAATGTGGCCAGTTCTTCGGTGGTGATCGCTCGTATGTCTTTGATGGCTGTGCTCATTGTGGAGGCGCGAAGATACGGCTATAAACTAAGTATCGATTTTGGGGCGTGCTTCCTGTAGACTCACACTCTCCCTCACACTTCTTAAAAAAAAAGCGGAGTAAGGAGGAGCTTCTGCCTTTTTGCGAAAATGTTACTTCGTAAAAACAAAAACCGCCGATAACGTTTTACCGGCGGTCGTTGCTTTTTTAGACCTGTTTATTGAAAAATAAAATACTTGCCTTTTCAAGAAGTGTGAGTGTGTAGAGAGAGTCATCAGGAGCGTCGCGTTTGTGTCA
>JAYTOA010000219.1:0-2208 GCA_043748015.1 Flavobacteriales bacterium | reverse complement strand
AGAGGTATTCCTAGATTTGAAGAATAATTTGAGGTTCCGTTTGCACAAGCCAGTTTGTCACCAATGAGAGATAATTCAGGGCGTGCCCGAATGATAAATTGAGCACTTCCTCCACAACCAAGCAATGCATCCCAATAATTGACGGTCAATGTATCATTACAAAACAAAAGTGGATTCGAAGGCCAACAGATTTCTACTTCTTCGCAGCAGGTTGTATCTCCAACAATGGAACCACAACCACCGCTCAAAGACCACGTGTACGATGCTCCACTAAATTTTGGTAAGTAATATTTTTCACAACTTCCCGGACAGACCTTCGCAGGGCCGGTAATAACAGCAGTAGTTGGAACAATTGGAATATAAGCACAAGTGGTGTCGCTGCACAAGCCACCGCAGCCGGTAACCACAAGACATAAGGTACCCAATTGTCCGGGACCCCATGCAACTGAAACACTTTGTAAGTTGTTTGCCCCGATTATGGCACCTCCCGAAACAATCCAATTGTAAATACAGCCAGATGAACTTGTTGAATAAGTAGCGTTATCAAACGCACAAAGCGTTGATGGACAAGTAATATCTGGTCCGGGTAAAGAGCTCACAACAATTGCACTTGTTATTGTATCAGTGCAATGACAAGCATTCATAGCAATTAATGTAATGGTATAGGATCCGGGAGTAGAATATGTATAAGAGAAGGTTGGAGATGCGTTGGTTGAAGTGCCACCGTCACCGAAGAACCACTGATAAGAAGTTGCTCCGGTTGATAGATTTTGGAAATTGACTGGCGAGTTTAAACAAACGTTTGCTTGATGAGAAAAAGCAGCGACAGGCAAATCAACTTTTTCAACGCACAGTTGCGCTGAATCTAAACAACCCCATTGATTTGTTTCGTAAACAATCAATGAACCCGTTGAAGAGCCATTCCAGGTTACAGCTACAGAATTTGTAGATTGACCGGTAAATGAAACATGACCGGTAGCACCCCAGAAATAAGTGCTGCCTGCATTCAACGCAGTAGAATAAGTGATGGTAGCAAATTTGCAAACCTTTTCACAACCGTTACCTTCATCTGTCCCCACAGCCCCAGACTGATCGGAATGAGTTGGGCAACTCGGGTAGGGAACATGCGTAATGGCTGGTGTCGGTTTTGGGAAAATGGACACACTTAAGGTGTGAAAAATTTGTGTTGAGTTTGGCAAATTCACGGTGACAACTATGTTTCCTGTTCCGGCAGAACCCCACAGAATTATGCAAGACGATGTATTTGTTGGACTCGCGGATACTTCGCCCGTCACATTCCATGAATAACTTGCCCCAGCTACGATGGGCACAGTGTAGTTCACTGCATCTCCAACGCAAACTGAATCAACTCCTGAAACCTGGGCAAAAGTGCTCGTCGAAAAAAGTATGGATAGAATACTAAAAACGAAGACGGCTTTCATTTTTTTTACAAAAAGCGGAATAGCTGCAAACATGGTAAGTTCTTTAAGGTAAGAAAAGCAATACTAAATCTAAATGTACCTAAGTCAGCCAATGATTGGCTTCGAATTAGAAGAAGTTATTAAATATCCTGGTCTCAACATTTTAGGATTCTCAATTCGATGTTCAATAGATTGATTTCAATGCCAAAGAAATGAACCCTTGGCAGCACCTACAAGAAATTGGCGCTTCAGGGGCTAAATAAAGGTTTGTGTCCCGCACATGCGGGATTCAGAAGTGTTAGACTGTTTAGTGCTCCGAAATCGCCAACTTCTTGTAGCTGCCGGACGTTCAAGATGTCAAAAAAAACTTCCATCCTCAACGAGTTTCCGTTTTCTCCGATTATTACACTTCGAACTAATTCAATACAGCCCGATTATTCTACTCGGATTTTCAGGATCAAAAGTTGAATTCGAAAAATGGTTGTGCTCATTTTCGAGCTTATGAAGTCCATTTTGAAAAAAGTACGGACTATCTTCTCATAATCCGGTTTCCATTTTTTGAGTTTTTCCATGAATGCATCGAATTTCAGTGTTACGCATAAACTCGCGCTCCAATCTCCGACTGTTGTAGATGTCGTTCAGATATCCATAGAAGTATAGTTTAAAAATAATCGGATTAACGTGTTCCTCCGCATTGGCCTGTATTTGTTTGTATAAGTTAAGAGTGATGCTTAGGGGATATACATTGCAAATGATTTTGCACCTTAGAATTCTACATTCAATGAAT
>JAYTOA010000218.1:0-2943 GCA_043748015.1 Flavobacteriales bacterium | reverse complement strand
AAAGACTTCTTGCCCATCTTGTCGAGCAGTTTGAAGAGAACTGTAGAATCTCTGAAAGCACTGACATTATAGACAGCATCAGCATATATCATTGACGCAAGTTTTTGATTAAACAAAGGTTCAAGTTTCGAGTAAACCTGCTTCTCCGTTTCAAGATCAAAATCCTTATAAAACAGTCGCGCATCTTTCTTAAGATCATCTATTGTTTTCTGCAGATTACCGGCGGCTACAATAGAATCGTATTCAGAAAGCAGACTGTTGAATTTGTAAGCGAAATTGAATATCTCCGGACCGAAGTTGACATATTCCGAAAACTTCTGTGCTTGCATCATGTATGGATTGAGCATGATATAATTCTCCTTTAGTTTAGGAAGAATGTCAGCGTATTTCGTAAACTCCTGTTGCTTGGTTTTTGCAGTAAATTCTTCCTCAAATTTTTTCTTCTGCTCAAGAACTCTGAAGTTTGTCAGACCAATTTGCTGACCCTTCCATTTCTTCCATGCATTGGCAACATCACTTTGTTTCGCCGCGTACTTAATTCTAATTTCATCACTGGAACGCATTCTCTCTTCTAAAACCGCAATCGTCTGATCTCGGAAATTGATACGCATTGGATTGCTTTGATTCACAATAAAGTCAACGGCATAACTCGTGAGCAAGTGTTCTGTTCTTCCCGGAAAACCATATACCATGCTGAATTCACCTGCTTTGGTCCCACCAATATTCACGGGTAGAAAATGCGCTGCTTTGTAGGGAACATTGTCCTTGCTGTATGAAGCCGGTTCATTGTTTTTGTCTGCATAAATTCTGAACATACTAAAGTCACCTGTATGACGCGGCCAAACCCAGTTGTCGGTATCTCCACCGAATTTTCCAATGGCAGATGGTGGAGCACCAACGAGTCTTACATCATTATATGACTTGGTGACGATGGCGAAATATTGATTGCCATAATTGAACGCTCTTATCTGAACACCCAAACCCGGATTTCCCTTTTTGATTTCAGCATCAACTTCCTTCTTATTCTTTGCGATGAGCATGTCTATCTCGTTCATCGTCATGCCCGACTTGATGCCTGCGCGCATTTTTTCTGTCACGTCATCCATTCTAACAATGAAGACAACACTAAGTCCTTCGCATATCAATTCCTGATTGCGGTTCATTGCCCAGAAGCCATCTTTCAGATAGTCGTTTTTCAATGAAGAGTGAAACTGAATGTAATCGAATCCACAGTGGTGATTGGTCAACATCAATCCTTCATTGCTCACTACTTCACCAGTGCAACCGCCACCGAAGATGACGATTGCATCTTTTAAGCTAGAATTATTTACATCATAGAGCTGCTCCTTTGTGAGTTGCAAACCGGCATCGTGCATGTCGTTATAGACAGCGTTCAGCATGGAAGGTATCCACATACCTTCTTTTGCTGATGCACTCAGCGTTATCAATCCCACAATCGCGCAAAGCTGAAATTTGAATGACTTCATCTCGTAAAAATATTAGGGCGCAAAGGAACGACGCACAACGCCAAATTCTATCGAAATGTTTGTTGTTCTTCGAACCCGAAATAATGGCAACTCTGCACAGCAAGAATTTTGAAGGAGTTTGTTTGTTGCTATCCGAACCTGGTTCAAAGGCAACTATTTCAATCAAGGAATTATGAGGGTTTTTGTTTGTTGTTGTCTGAATCTTAGTTCTAGGTAACAACAAACAAACCCCAGCATAATTCCTGATTTTATAGTAACGAGAACATTTTTGAATAGAGCCGTTGAATACATTTACCTATGAATTCAGAAGAACTTAAAAAACTACAGGCTCCACTTAAGGAACGGTATCGCGAACATCCTGAAGACGCCGTGATTACTTTGAATGCAAAAGGCACAATCGGTGAAGGCATCAGCTGCAAAGTGGATACTGGAAAAGCGCTCGTTGAGGCAGGCTTGCACAAAGCCACTGGTGGATCAGGTATGCAGCTGTGCTCAGGCGATATGCTGCTGGAGGCTTTGGTGGCGTGCGCAGGTGTTACGATGAAAGCCGTTTCCACGGCTATTGGCATCGAACTCAAAAGTGGTTCCGTGACTGCTGAAGGTGAAATCGATTTCAAAGGAACACTGGGAGTAGACAAAGAATCCGATGTAGGGTTTCAAGCGATACGACTTTCATTTCAACTCGACACAGATGCAACCGAAGAACAACTGCAAACGCTGATGAAACTTACCGAAAGATATTGTGTAGTGTATCAGACGTTGAAGCGCGGTGTAAGCGTGGAGGCAAAATTCAGCATTGTTTAATTGTTTGTTGTTATTCGAACTTGAATGAGAGGTAATAACATTCAGAGTTCTCCTTGATTCAGGTTTTCGTTTGTTGTTCTCAATATTTGTACTACGGCAACGCAATTGACAGCACCTGTATTCGCCGGATTTTGTAGTTGCTATCCGCAATTGAGATTCGGAAAACAACAAACAAAATCCAGCGAAAGCAAAGCGGCATTTCTGTTAGTGCCTAAGGTTTGGAGAACAACGAACAAAAACATACTACAATCGTTGCTTCGTCGAGTCGCCATTGTTTCGGATTCGGAGAACAAAAAACTTACTGAATAAATTCCAGCTTCGAAACATCCACCTTTGTTTTGAAAACCCCGATAGCTACTGTCGCCTGATTTTTTTCGAGGTCCATCACAGTACCCGTTTGCTTTGAGTTGAGAAGTCTTACAAGTGAGCCTACTTTGATGGCCTCTTTCCTCTTTTGCTTCTTCTCCCCTTCTTCACTTTGCTTTTTAATTTTCTTGACGATGGATTTTTGTTTGCGCTCATCTTCGATCTTGGTCTTTTCTATGGCAAGATATTTTTTCACTTCATCCAGCAATTCTTTGTTCTTCGATTGCAGATGATAGCTCTCTATATAACTCATCAAACGCTTTCCGTGATTGAGAAATTTGTTGTT
>JAYTOA010000217.1:0-3759 GCA_043748015.1 Flavobacteriales bacterium | reverse complement strand
TTGCGCTCTGAAGTGCAGATGAGCATCAAGCGCTTGATGGATATCGGTTGCTACCGTGGTGTTCGTCACCGCGTGGGTCTGCCGGTTCGTGGACAAGGGACAAAAAACAACTCTCGTACTCGTAAGGGTAAGCGTAAGACAGTTGCTAATAAGAAGAAAGTAACCAAGTAATAATTTGTAAAATCGCGATTTATCGCGATTCCGGCGGCAATGCTGGAAAAAAATACAAAAACGCAAAATGGCTAAAGTCGAAAAGAAAAAGAAAAAGAACGTCGTGGTTGAATCAGTGGGTCAGGCTCACGTTCAATCTACGTTCAACAACATCATCATCAGTCTTACCAATAACTCCGGTCAGGTGATCTCATGGTCTTCTGCAGGAAAGATGGGTTTCAGAGGCTCTAAGAAGAATACTCCTTATGCAGCCCAGTTGGCAGCAGAGCAGTGCGCAAAAGAGGCAATGGACATGGGACTTCGCAAAGTGAAGGTGTTTGTTAAAGGTCCGGGCGCAGGTCGTGAATCTGCAATCCGCACAATACACAATACCGGTATTGAAGTGTTGGAAATTATGGATATTACTCCACTTCCTCACAACGGCTGCCGTCCTCCAAAGAAAAGAAGAATATAATTCAATTATCAGAATCAATTAGAAATGGCCAGATATACAGGACCCAAATCAAAGATTGCTAGGAAGTTCCGCGAACCGATTTTCGGACCGGATAAAAACCTCGAGAAGCGTAACTACGGACCAGGACAACATGGTCCAACGAAGCGTCGTGGAAAGCAATCTGAATATTCAGTGCAGCTCACAGAGAAGCAGAAAGCCAAGTATACTTATGGTATTCTTGAGCGTCAGTTCGAAAACCTTTACAAGAAGGCTACTGCAAAGAAAGGTGTAACAGGTGAAATCCTTTTGGCACTTTGCGAAGCACGTCTTGACAACACTTGCTACCGTCTCGGTCTTGCTAATAGCAGAATGGGAGCGCGTCAGTTGGTTGGACATAGCCACGTTACCGTTAATGGTCACGTTGTAAATATTCCATCATACCAGCTTCGTCCGGGTGATAAAGTTGGAGTGCGTGAGCGTTCTAAGTCACTCCCTACCATCACCATGGCTCTTGCCAATCGCAGAAAATATGATTGGTTGGATTGGAATGAAGGTGATAAGCAAGGTGTTTTCTTGAATTTCCCGGAGCGCGTGCAAATACCGGAAAATATTAAGGAGCAGCTCATCGTCGAATTGTATTCTAAGTAATCGTTTTAAACACAATAAATACTATCATAATAATCCAATGGCTATACTCGATTTCGTAAAACCGGATAAGGTCGTAATGCTTGACAGCAACGATTTCTCAGGATCTTTTGAATTCCGTCCTCTTGAACCGGGCTTTGGAATCACCATCGGCAATGCTCTTCGTAGAATTTTACTTTCTTCGCTCGAGGGTTTTGCTATCACTTCAATCAAGGTTGAAGGTGTTGACCATGAATTCTCAACCCTCAAAGGTGTTGTGGAAGATGTAACTGAAATCATTCTGAACCTCAAGCAAGTTCGCTTGAAGCGTCAGATTGAAAATACTGACTATGAGAAAGTAACGCTCAATATCACAGGCCAGGAACAATTCAAGGCAGGCGATATCAGCAATTTCACTACTGCATTCCAGGTGTTGAACCCGGATCTGGTGATTTGCAATATGGATCCAAAAGTGAAACTTCAGATGACCATTACCATCGGTAAAGGTCGTGGATACCGTCCGGCTGAAGAGAACAAGAGCAATGCTGCATCAATCGGCACTATTGCCATCGATAGCATTTTCACACCTATCAGAAACGTGAAGTATAGCGTAGAAAACTTCCGTGTTGAACAGAAGACTGACTATGAAAAACTCTTGGTAGAGATTCAAGGTGATGGCAGCATCACTCCGAAGAATGCTCTTCAGGAAGCTGCAAAGATTTTGATTCACCACTTCATGTTGTTCAGTGATGAGCGTATCACACTTGAGCAGGAAGCAAAGAAAGAGACTGAAGAATTTGACGAAAGCTCAATGCACATGCGTCAACTCCTGAAGACCAAATTGGTTGACATGGATCTTTCAGTTCGTGCTCTGAATTGCTTGAAAGCTGCTGACATCGAAACTTTGGGTGACCTTGTTTCATTCAACAAAAACGACTTGTTGAAATTCCGTAACTTCGGTAAGAAATCACTGACGGAGTTGGAAGAACTTGTTGAAGGCAAGGGATTGCAGTTCGGTATGAACGTGAGTAAATACAAACTAGACAGGGACTAATAATTTCTGGTACTTGGCCGGCGACTGAAAAATCAGTCGTCAGGTTTATAAAGAATAATTTAATAAAGAATCTGAAGTAGTTGTAAAAGAATGTAGCAGATGACCATGTTGTAAAACAATTGGTCAATAGTTAATCGCCAACGCTTCATTACCACAAAGAAAATGAGACACGGAAAAAAAGTAAATCACTTAAGCAGAAGATCGGAACACAGAGCCGCTTTGCTTATGAATATGGCGAATTCGCTCATCGAGCACAAGCGCATCAACACTACACTCGCAAAAGCTAAAGCTTTGCGTGTTTACGTTGAACCACTTATCACTAGGAGCAAAACGGATACGACACACAACCGCAGAACGGTATTCAGTTATCTAAGAAGCAAAGAAGCTATTACAGAATTGTTCGGCGAAGTTTCTAAGAAGATTGGTGATCGTCCGGGTGGATACACGCGTATCATTCGCATCGGAAATCGTCCTGGTGACAATTCTGAGATGGCGATGATAGAGCTTGTTGACTTCAACGAGATCTACGGAACTGAAACTTCTAAGGGTACCGGCACTGCTAAGAAACGTACTCGTCGTACTTCTAAGAAGAAGGAAGACGCTGCAGATGGCGCCGTTGAGGCGGTTGATGGTGCAGAAGCTCCAAAAGCAAAAGCTCCTCGCAAGAAAGCTGCTCCAAAAGCAGAAGGCGATGAGAAGCCAAAGGCGACTCGTAAGAAAAAGTCTAACGACGAAGAAGAGAAGTAATATTCTTTGTTCAATATTTAAAAAGGCTGTCCACGTGGATGGCCTTTTTTGTTTTGCAATTTTCTGAATTTGAAACTAATTGATTGCGTCTTTAGTTCAGTTTCATTGTCAATAATTTGGATTTAATTCAAAATGGAATAAAAGTCAAGGAGTGTGAATGTCCATATATTTGATTCAAACTACACCGAATGAAGCGCGTAATCTTCTATTTTGCTTTCTCATGTGGGCTGTTCAAATTAAGCATTGCCCAACCAGAGGCAATACAATTAAGCAATTCTACGCGCAATGTTTGGGGTAGTGAATTCGCAGATCTTGATGGTGACTCATTGGTTGATATCGTCGCGTGGAATTCTTTCGCAATTTTTTATTCAAAGGCCTTAGGGGGTGAAGAATTCCTTCCCGTCGATGAAGTGATGCGAATTCCATCCGGTTTCTCGGGAGTTTTTTTGATACTGGATGTGGATGCAGACGATGATCTTGACTTGATAATCGCTTTGAATGAGCAATTAATTTTGTTGCGATGCGTGGCTCCTCTCGTTTATGAGCAAGAAGTTGTAATGTCTACTATCGGTAGCTATCTTACCGTGACGAAGATTGATTTGAATGATGATTTATTTCCAGAGCTTGTCATTGTCTATTTCACTCGAACTGACCAGTCATTTCAGCGGCAACTGACCACCCCCTTGTTTGATTTATTTTAGGGGTTGCTTTCTGATTGCAAAGTTATGAT
>JAYTOA010000216.1:0-2196 GCA_043748015.1 Flavobacteriales bacterium | reverse complement strand
CTACAGCCTTGAATTTTTTGGTTCTTTTTTTTTCAAGAAAAAAAGAACGTAAAGTAGTTCATTCACTTAAACAGAGAAGGCTTTGCGAAGCAACCCGTTGATCCGAAAATTCTTGTCATTTGCAATCATAAGCCTTATAGCACTCTATCACTTTTTGTTACTGTGCTACTTCAACAATTACTTCCGAAATCACCTCACCTTCCCTGCTGACCATCGCTTCAACATCACTATCCCAACCATCACTGCAACTGCTATCAACGCAAGGATGATCCACAACATCGAATATCCCATGTGGTACATCACTTGTGTCGCAATGATTGGCGTTGCTATCTGAGCCACTGACCAGGACACGCCAAACAGTGATGCGTATTGTCCTTTGTTCGATCGCACAGAGCGTTCATTCATATATGTATTCATAAACGGCATAGCAAACATTTCCGAAAACGATACAAGCACCATGATGATCAACAACCAAATCAATCCATGTACGAACAATAACATCGCATAGGAAATGACAAGCAAAAAGGCACCCAGTATAATCCAGTTGAATGCTGTTCCCTTCTTTTCAATTTTATAGATCATGATCATTTCTATCACCGATACAAGTACGCCATTCAATGCGAGGATCAATCCTATTTCTCCTTCTGTGAGCATTTCAGAATTCTTATAATAAATGGACATCGTCGTGAAAAACTGAAAGAACGATATCGCGTACAACGTTACCAGTGGTAAAAAAAACAGGAAAGCCTTATCCTTAAATGGTGAAATGGCGCCCAATGATTTTGCCTTCACATTGTCTTCATCTGTCTCCGGCTCGGGTGCTCTGTTGCGCATCAACCAAAAAATAAGTATCGCTGCGCCAATCCCTGAAACACCATCGGCCCAGAAGATGAGTCGATAGCTGTAGGTTGCCAGCAATCCGCCCAGTGCGGGACCTAAAGAAAAACCAAGGTTGATCGAAAACCTGTAAAGTGAAATGGAACGTGTGTAATTTGCTTGTGTGCTGTAATGTGCTATGGCCACCATGCTCGCAGGTCGAAACGCATCGCCTAACATGCTCAACAAAAACATGCCTGCACACAACATCGCATAGTTATTCACTGCACTCATCACCAGAAACATCACGCCGCCGGCAAGCAAGCTGCTCAGCATGACGGTCTGATATCCAATTTTGTCTGAAAGTCGTCCACCCATGATCACTCCCACCAACGATCCTGCACCAAAACATCCCATGATCACACCCACATCTTCTAAACCAAAATGCAATTCATCTTTTAAGTAGACAGCAAGGAAAAATATAACCATCGTGCCACTGCGGTTGATGAACTGCGCCAACGACAATAGCCACACTGCGCGTGAAATACCGCCATATGCATTGCGAAAAAGTGTGGTGATGGATTTATACATATCTCTTTTGTCAAAATCGAAAACTCCACTTTTCAATTTTGACGCAAAGGTGCAATTACTTCTTCAAATCATTCTCTCAAATCAAGCGTTGGAAATTTCAAGTGCATTTTCTTATAATAAAAAGTTCGGATTAACGTGTTACTTCGCATTGGCCTGTATTTGTTTGTATAAGTTAAGAGTGATGCTTAGGGGATATACATTCCAAGCGATTTTGCACCTGAGAATTCTACATTCAATGAATGTTCAATCTTGAAGTAGCACCATCAAACGTTGGGGATCGGCCTTAGAGAAAATACGTAGAAATCCTGACGCTGCAGGGCTATAGACAAATCCCTGTTTGACGACTGATTGCAAAAAAGAAAAGGAGGGAATTTAGCTTGGCAAATCGGTACCGGACTTTTTTGAAAGCAGGAGGAGTTTGGATTTGTCAGCCCGCAGGTGGCATCGATTTCAAGTATTTTCTCTACAGCCTTGAATTTTTTGGTTCTATTTTTTTCAAGAAAAAAAGAACGTAAAGTAGTTCATTCACTTAAACAGAGAGGGCTTTGCGAAGTAACCCGTTAATCCGATTGAGTTATTTCGTCCAACCTATCAAGTATATTTTTTATCGATGAACATCATTGTATTTCTTCGCTCAAGTGGATGCCCACATTCGAACAATAACTTAACAACCCAAAAACGAATAACTACACTTTCTTCATTAACATCACTGCGCTACCAATCGTAACTACCAAACCAACGGGAAGTATTTCCATAACGGTAAGTAAAAAGCGCACGACAGGGTTTTTA
>JAYTOA010000215.1:0-39789 GCA_043748015.1 Flavobacteriales bacterium | reverse complement strand
ACACATGCAAGGTTTGAAGTGAGAACACACGTTACAACCTGACCATTTGTCAAAGCGCTTGTGGAAAATGTTGCACTGTTCGTTCCCGCATTCACACCGTTCACTTTCCATTGATATGCAGGTGTTGTTCCTCCATTCGTAGGCGTTGCTGTGAATGTCATGGATGATCCTGCGCAAGATGGATTTGTTCCTGCAGTCAAAGCGATTGATACGGATGGACTACTTGCAGAATTGATGGTAATGGTAATCGCATTGGATGTCGCAGGATTTCCTGTCACACCAACAAGATTGGATGTCATAACACAAGTCACTGCTTGTCCATTCGTGATAGACGTAGTGGTGTATGTGGGTGAGTTGGTTCCGACATTGACACCAGCCAGTTTCCATTGGTAAGCAGGGGTTGTTCCGCCATTGGTTGGTGTGGCAGTGAATGTAAGTGATGCTCCTGTGCATGCAGGATTTGTTCCTCCGGTTTGTGCAATGGTAACAGCTGCAGCTGTTGTGCAAGGAGTAATCTGATAGGAGAAAATTCTTGTTCTCGCCGCGCTAGCTCCCGTTGAGCCTCCCATGTATTCACTCGTGCTCCAGATAGTTACGCCGTCAGGGTCCATCGTTGAGTGTGCGTAATCGCCAACTCTGTTCTGACCTGTTTGTGATCCTGTTCCGGCTATTACTAAAGCCTCCGTAACGGGTAATGTTCCAAGAGGATCGCATGATCTTCTACCTGTGTAATACAGTCCGGGATAAATTGATGTTGAATTGGATTTCAAATAACTCAATCCAATGGAGCCGTTGTTATCCATTACTATACTTCCCATAAATCTGGTGTTGGCATCTGGAGTATAAATTCCTTCCTGATACATTGTCCAGACTCCTGTGGTTTGATTCTGACGCAACTCACACCATTTGATACTGCGCTGTGTTGTTGAAATTTTTACTGCCCAGTTCAATACTATGGTATTGTAGCCCGACCATGTTTTCCATTGAGCGCGATACATGCACACACCTCCAATGCCATCCAATTTTTGTGTTGTGCCTGGTTGAGAAACATCATTCCAACTCGAATTGTATGATGCATCAAAGGCGGCAACAGGTACGTTTGCCGCGAGTGCGATAGTTGCTGTAGGTGTGGTTGGAACCCAGTTCACAGTCATGTTGTATATATTCATCGCATCGTTGTAGCCGGAACCCCATCCATTGTCTGAAAATGAAAATATTGGACAAGGTGTTCCAACAGGAGGCAATGTTCCATCACCAGCATCACCCGGAAGTGGACAAAAGAAGCCCGATTTCGGAGGAGAATAGTTAGTGTAAACAGATCTGGCTGTTGCAACTCCGGCAAGCATTGCAGTGCGCTCGAAACAAAAAACTTTTTGCGTGCTTTGATTGGATGTCATATAGTATCCATCAGACCATACTGAAAATTTCAGGTAGTCAGGAAATTGCGGTGACGTGTAAGTATAGGTGTAGTAAGATCCTGTAGGATTGCTCGTAGTAGAAATTGCGATATAAATTTTCTTGTCGGTACTGGTTCCGAATTGTGCAAGAAACCAGCGATCAGCGGCCTTATCGTACATCACAATGGGATCACCGTTGTTGCCGGTTGCCGGCGACCAGAGATTACCAAGAGTACCCGTCAGCATAACGGCACCTGTTGTTTTATTGTACACTTTAAACGTAGTGGAGTTGATCATCTGCACGTAATGACTTGGTCCAACCGCACCGGATGGATCATATGGTCGGAATCCACTTGCAGTTTGACCTGCCCAACTGGCTTTGGTCTGACCGGCAAGGATGTCGCCCATTTTATCCTGTATGTATCGAGGATCGTTGCCATATTCTGGACCGTCGTTTACTGTTTTCGGAAATTTCTGGGCTACACGCTCCTTTCTATCTTCTGATTCTATTTCGCCGTAGAATTTGTTGTCATCAACTGGATTTTCAGCAAAAATTTCGCTGATAGGTCTTGTAATGTGAAATTCAGATGGCAACACAACGCCCGTTTGGCTGTTGTTCTGTGCGTAGATGTTAGTGAAGGCACAAAAAACAACAACGATGAGGAAAAGTTTCTTCATAGTAGAAAAGTGATATTAGATTGAAATATGATTTGAGGTTGCAATTGTCTATACCGAAGGCAATTGTGAATCAAAGCTAATTGCATTTCAGATTGAAACACTATATGTTGAAAATTAATATATTGACAGTCTGGGTGTGAAAATTCATGTCGTCGTAACTAATGGAATTGTGAGTGGCATTTCTCCCTGATTTAGCCATTGAATTATGTGGTTGGTGAATTGTACCTTGCGTATCGAAATAGGGTAAAAAAAATCAACATGCTGGAAATAATAGAATCAAACCTGACAATCAATGTTAGTAATCTGGATACCTCAATTTCGTTCTATAATTCCATTGGATTCACCTTGCAACAAAGATGGGGTGATTACTTTGCTCAATTGGTAGCGCCAGGTTTAGTGATCGGTTTACATCCCGCATCACCGGAACAACTGAAAGGAAATTCCGGTAATGTTTCACTTGGTTTTGCAACAGACAATATTGAATTTACTAAGTTTCAACTCAGCGAATTGTCGATAATCGTGACCGAACGAACGGAGGACGGCGGAGCTTTTTTACACTTCAATGATCCCGATGGAACCTCACTCTATTTCATAAAACCTAAATGGTAAGCAAAGTTTGAAGAAAGCTTATTTCTGCCTTGAGTCATAAATTTAGTTTCTGAGTACATCGCAAAAGGCATACTTTTTTCACACATTCTTAGTTGTTAATAAGACGAAATATTAGCAAATGAGCCAAACACTTTTTGCCTTTTCTTGTCTTCCGAAATTCAATAAGTTTGATACCATGACCAAAGTGCCGGTTTTCTTTACAATTATTACTATAGCTGTTATCAGCCTTTTGCTGTATAGCATGTATTACAGCCCTTCTGTAGAACATGTGAAGCCGGAGATACAAGCTTACCTCAATACTAAGTACGAGAATCAATTCACGATTACCAGCATTGAAAAAAATCACGTTGGATTGTTTTATCGTGTGGCCGGTTACAAAATGGATATTGTCGATGTAGAAGGTATTGAACTCAAAGGAATCATTATGGAATTCAATTCGGACTCTAAGAAGTGGGCAACTATGTCAGGGTCAAATATTGACAGACAATACAAGGAAGAGAAGAAAAAGCGTGGCTCGTGATTTCTTACCTTCATGTTTTGTTAGTACGCGCATCATGGTCGTCGTCGAATCAGTGAAGGTCGAAAAATTCTGTGTCAACATTTAGTTTCAACTCTCGCTCACAGCATATTCAATTTCATCCAGTTCTTCCAATTTTGACAACACATCAGATGCAATGCTTACTCTGTTAAACGCATTAGCAGGAAGTTTCAATTCTCCTTCGTCAGTCATCACTTTCATTCGAACCTGGGTTTTGCCTTTTCCATTTTCGAGCGAACTGTAAATCTTGTCTATCAAAGCATCATTCAATTTGTGAAGTGAAACGCTGATGTCCAGAAAACGTCCAAGCTTTTCGCGTATTTCAAAAAGGGGCTCAATGCGGGAAATTTTAAACTCCATTCCGCTGATTTCATTTCCAAATCTGCGAGGTTGCGCTTTTCCAACTGCGAAAATTTTTGATCCGGAAAACAAAAGATGCTTATGCTTCAAATAGTCTTCGCCAAAGAGTATAAATTCAAATTGTGACTCATAGTCTTCCATTTTGAAAGTGCCAAAAGGTTTGTTGGTACTCTTAGTAAATTTCTCGTTGAACTCTGTAACCGTTCCTGCCAGTTTCAAATCTCTTCCATTCACTGCGTCGAGATCTTGTAACAAAGCCAATCCTCCTTCTGTACAAAATGATCGTATCTCAAGTGCAAAATCATCCAATGGATGTCCACTGATATACATTCCTACTACTTCTTTTTCGCGCGATAGCTGTGTCATTGTATCCCACGACTCAACAGTCGCCGGCTGTGGTTCAACAATTACAGATGCTGCATCATCGCCAAACATCGAGACTTGTGTTGTGTTCTGTTCTTCTCGAATCACTGAAGAAAATTTCACCAACGTTTCAACGTAAGATTCGTTTTTTCCATCCGGTGCGAAATACGCAGAACGTTTCATGCCGAATGCATCAAGTGCGCCGGACAACGCCAGACTTTCCAGAGTTTTCTTACTTGTTCCTTTTGAATCAACTCGCTTGAGATAATCAAAAATGGTATCGAATCGTCCATTTTTTTGCTCGGCAATAATGCTTTCTACAGCGCTTTCGCCAACACCTTTCACTGCAGCAAGTCCAAATCTGATTTCACCTTTTTCATTCACACTGAACAGTGATTTTGATTCATTGACATCAGGACCAAGTACCGGTATATTTTGCTTCTTGCATTCTTGCATGAAGAAACTTACTTGTTTGATATCGCTCATATTATTGCTCAATACAGCAGCCATATATTCTGCGGGGTAATGCGCTTTTAAATAGGCAGTCTGATATGCAATCCACGCATAACAGGTAGAGTGAGATTTGTTGAATGCATAACTCGCAAATGCTTCCCAGTCGGTCCAGATTTTTTCCAACTGCTCTGCAGGATGTCCAATTGCGGTGGCACCATCAATGAATTTACTCTTCATCTTATCAAGCACATCTTTCTGTTTTTTACCCATCGCTTTACGCAGAACGTCAGCTTCTCCTTTCGAAAAGTTGGCGAGCTTTTGCGACAGCAGCATCACTTGCTCTTGATACACTGTAATACCATATGTGTCTTTGAGATAATCTTCCATCTCAGGCAGATCATAAGTGATGGCTTCAAGTCCGTTTTTTCGCTTAACAAAGGATGGTATATATTCCATCGGACCCGGTCGATACAATGCATTCATCGCAATGAGATCTTCAAAAACCGATGGCTTGAGATCTTTCATGTGCTTCTGCATTCCTTCACTCTCATACTGAAACACTCCTACAGTGTGGCCGCGCTGAAAGAGTTTGTACGTTTCTTCATCGTCTATCGGAATGGATTCGATATCAATTTCAATCTGATGTCTCTCCTTAATAATGTGAATCGCATCTTTGATCAACGTAAGCGTTTTCAATCCTAAAAAGTCCATCTTCAACAGGCCGGCACTTTCTACTACAGAGTTGTCAAATTGTGTGCACCACATGTTGCTATCCTTAGCTGTGGAAACAGGAACGTAGTTCGTAATCTCATCGGGTGTGATGATCACCCCGCAAGCATGTATGCCTGTGTTGCGCACTGAACCTTCAAGTATGCGTGCCATCTGCACCACCTTTCCTTCATGTGTATTGACAGATGCAATTGCACGTAAATGTTTTGCATTCAACAAATCATCTCCTTTCAATTCTTCATTGAGTTGTTTCTGATCCCAATCGAGTATTTCACTCAGGTCGCGATTGTCGGGCATGTATTTCGCAATGCGATCGGACTCAGAAAGCGGTAATTCGAAAACTCTTCCTGCATCACGTATCGCAGATTTACCTCCCATAGTTCCATAAGTGATGATCTGAGCAACCATGTTTTGTCCATATTTCTGACGCACATAATCAATCACCTTATCACGACCAACATCATCAAAGTCGATGTCAATATCGGGCATGCTCACACGTTCCGGATTTAGAAAACGCTCAAACAGGAGTTGATACTTGATAGGATCAACATTGGTGATCCAATTGCAATAAGCAACAACGCTTCCTGCTGCGGAACCACGACCGGGCCCCACACTCACACCCATTTTTCTGGCCTCATTGCAGAAATCCTGAACGATAAGAAAATATCCTGGATAGCCGGTGTTGGCAATCGTAGTCAATTCGAAATCGATGCGCTCGCGAAGCTCACCGTTGATAGTGCCGTATCTTTTTTCTGCACCGAGATAAGTGAGATGGCGCAGATAATTGTTTTCACCGCGGTGACCGGCATCTGTCATGTCTTCCGCATCCAGGAACTCCGAAGGAATTTCAAATTTTGGAAGCAGTACGTTGCGCGAAAGTTTGTATGACTCACACTTTTCTGCCACTTCAACTGTGTTGGAAATAGCAAGTGGCAAGTCTTTGAAAAGCTCCTGCATTTCTGCCGGTGATTTCAAATAGTAAGAGTCATTGGGCAATCCAAAACGGAATTCTCTACCACGTTTGCCGATATATTTTTTTGGTCGTGAAACATATTCTCCTTCACGAACACATATCAACGCATCCTGTGCATCACTGTCTGATTGGTCAGTGTAATAGGAAGCGTTGGCCGCAACATATTTTACATTGTGCTTTCCACAAAGGCCAAGCAACACAATGTTGACGTGGTCTTCTTCTTCGAGGCCATGTCGGTTGAGTTCCGCGTAAAAATCGTCACCAAAATTTTCTTTCCACCACACAAATGCTTCTTCCGCTTTTTCTTCTCCTTCGTTGAGAATCTTCCACGCAACTTCTCCATACACACCGCCGGAAAGGACGATCAGATCTGTTTTGTATTGCAACAACGTTTCTCGATCAATACGCGGCACATAATAGGAACCTTGCGTATGCGCAAGTGAAGAAAGCTTGGCGAGTAAGTGATAACCATTTTTTGTCTTCGCAAGAATCGGAATTTGAAATCCGTTGTCCTGATTTTTTTTGTCGTTCATGTCACGACTCAAATTGAATTCACATCCAACAATCGTCTTCACCTCATGCTTGAATCCTGTCTGCACAAATTGAAAAGCCGCCATCATATTTCCATGATCAGTCATCGCAATCGCCGGCGATTTCCATTGCTTCGCTTTCTTGATCAGGCCCGCAACATCCGATGTGCACTGTAGAACTGAATATTGGGTGTGCACATGAAGATGAACAAAAGGTGGGGCATCTTCATCGTCATCTTGCTCAACGATCGCTGGTGAAATAGGCGCTGCAGTAGTTTCAGTTGTCGTTGAGTTTTTGAAGTTTGATTGCTCAAGTATCGGTGCCTCATAAGATATTTCTGATGCGACTGATTCAGGAACACCAAAAACTCCGCGCACAAGCAATTCGAAAAAACACTTGCCGGTTGCACTTACGTCATAAGCTGCATCATGGGCTTCCTGGAATTTTTCACCGAAAAGTTTGAGGTGTAATTCTGTTAGCGTTGGCCATTTGAATTTACCTCCTTTGCCTCCGGGTATTGCGCAATAGTCTGTGGAAAGTCCTTTTGTATCCAGTGATTTTTTTTCTTCGAAATAATTTGGCATCGTTAGGCGCAACATTTCGCATCCCAACACATTGATGTCGAATTCAATATTATGTCCTGCCACATATGTGCATTGATTCAAGTCTTCAAGAAATGCAATGATGACATCGGACATCGGAATACCTTCCCTCATTGCTCGGTCTGTGGAAATGCCATGCACTTTTTCCGCATTGAACGGAATGGTGAATCCTTCCGGCTTAATGATCATACTTTTCGCGTTTATCAACGCTCCTTTGCTATCGTGCAATTGCCAAGCTAGTTGTACTACGCGCGGCCAGTTATTGAAGTCTGTCAACGGTGCATTCCAGTTAGTTGGAAGTCCTGTTGTTTCGGTATCGAATATGAGAAACATGATTGGTCTGAATTGTTTTCTGTAATCGGTTTGAATGTTTCATTCAATTCGATTTCAGAAGAATTTGTGGGCTTGCGAATTTAAGAACTGACCACAGGTAAGGGAAGTGATGTTGATTTCTTTTGAAATAATCGAAATGCCACGACCAGTGTGCAATGCAGAAGATAACGAAGAGTCGGACAGAACTATATTTTCACCCTTGTTGATCAGGTTTTGTCTCCTTCTCTAGGTCTATCCCACCAGTTTTTACCGGATTTTACAAAGGTGATCCTCAGCCCACCATTGAGTAAAAAGACGTTGTTCGCATTGTTATTCAGTCCTACAATATTGTGACCATTCACCACTTGAGCGAAGTCGGTGAGCTCGGTTGTCGGATGCCATGTCAGGCCTATCTCAGGCGTAATAATAAATCTGCCAATGGAGAAATATTGAATGCCTGCAGCGATGGTAAACTGATACGTGAATGAAAATTCCCGGTAAGTTGTTTCGTCATCCCATTTCAAACGTTCACCATTCGTTTTTGAATAAGGTAAAAATGATGTGATCCCGGTAGCAAGCGAAATATAAAATCTTGTACCCAATACACCTGCTCCTTGTGCAGGTTTGTAAATGGAACGTGGATGCATACGCAAGGCAACTTGCGCAGTGAAATCGTGAAATCCAACCTTGAAGAATTTTCCGTTGTTATCTGCAGATGCTCCAAATCTTGCATAACCAATTTCAGGAAGTAAATGTATCTCATGCGTTTTTTGGATGCGGAAATTCCAACCAAATTTTCCTCCATAACCATTCGTCAGTGGATGGAGTTTGTCTTCGAGCCATGGTCTGGAAGTGTTATAGGTCTGAAGAATTTTGTCAAAGGTTGGAGAATGCAGGTATGCATATTGAATGGTGATAGAAGGCTGCGCACATGCGATGTGCGCGATGATTGTGAAGACAATCATTGTTGTTGATCGAGCTCCTTTTTTATGTGTCCATAAGTTCTTCACGACGCCATCAGAATTTCATGCACCGCACGCAACGCAGTTTCCATTGCCCCATGCACTGTTGCAAAATGTCCTGCGGTATGCATCGCTTCTCCTGCGAAAAAAACTTTGCCCGCAAGATTTAGAGATGCGATGTCGCGCGCAGTTCCTGTTCCGATTTTTGGATAGGAATAGGCTCCTCTGATGAAAGGCTCATTGCCCCAATCTTGCACATGGCCTGATACAAAATGTGATGTGGCATCACCAAGAATTACATCAAGCTCTGACAAGACGGTTGGTAAGATCGAATCACCCAATAAAGAAAGTTGCTCGGCTTTTTCTCCTGTCACAAAGGCGGTTAGCAAACTATCTGTCGAGCTTCGCCCGCCAGCTGCTGTTGCCCAGAATTCGGGCACCAATCCTTGTCCGTAAATGGAGCCCGTATTTTCTTGCCAGATGCGCTCATCGAATTTTAGAATAATTTTCATTCCGACATCAAATCCGATTTTTTGAAACGCATTTGTTTTGTCTGCAGGAAGCGCAGGATTGAATGATATGTCGCCATCTTTTAATATCGAAATCGGAACTGTGAGAATCACTTTGTCTGTCTCATAGGTGTTATCATTCGCATCGGTGATCAGAATTTTATTCGTAGAATAATCTATTGAAATCACTTCGGTGTTGAGACTTATCTTGTCGATGATTGATGAAAACCTCTGCTCCATCACTTGCAAAAGCGATTTGTCTTTGAGCATGAAATTTTTATTTCCTGCAGTCCATTTTTCATCTGCATCTCGCAGGCCATGCATTCCAAGTCGCTCGGCAGAAGTGCCGTTCTCGTTAGCGAGCAGCGCATTGAACAAATGACTTACGTTGTTATTCAATCCTGAAAGTTGACCATAGCTCGCTGCAGAAATGTCGCTGCCGGAATAAGACGGCGCAATGTCAACCATCGTTCGCATTGCATTGAAAAATGTATTGGAAACAGCTTCTTCTTCTGTCTTTAACGAACCATTGAAATAGAAGTAATCGTTGGAATCCGCTGTGATGAATTTCGCCCCCGATGCCAACACCATGTCATACCATAATGATCGCTCACCATGAATTACTTCTGCTCCAAGTTCAATGTGGAAATCTGCAAAGTCAGTTAGAGATTTTACACGCCCGCCATAGCTGTCTGATGCTTCGAGCACTCTGACGTTGATGCCTTGTTGTGCCAGTAAATACGCCGCATACATTCCTGAAGCGCCTGCACCAATAATTATTACATCTCCCTTGAATGTTGAATCACTGTAAAGCGTTTCTTTTTTACACGATGAAAACAACGACGGAAAAAGTGCGAGATATGCGGCACTGAATGCAGTTTGCTCTATGAATTTTCTTCTGTTCAGATGTGTGATTTGAATGAAATCCGAATTTACTCGAACAGGAACCAACTTCAAGAATGAATATTACATTTTCTATTCATTCATCTTTTTAAACTTCTCCTTGAATGACCATGCAATCGTCTTCGCGCGGAAAATTGCTGTTGATGCTTTTTCTCCTTCGAATAAATCATTTACCGTTGCTTCGAAAATGGATATCCATCTGTCAAAGTGTTCATCCCCAAGTTTCATGTGTGCGTGTTTGTCAAATACATTCGTTGTATATCCCGGCTCATCCAGTAAAACGAACGACCAGAAGTGAATCATCTTGGGTTTGTGATGCACAAAATCCAGGTCGCTGAAGAAGCCTTTGAGCACATCATCCAATAGCACTTTTCTATAAAAAACATCCACCAATTGGCGGATGTCTTCTTGAGTGATGATGTCGTGTTTTTGTTCTGTCATTCGAAATTTGATTGTACTGTTGACTGCGCCTTACAATCCACTGACGTATTTTTTCTTTGGATACTTCACATTGAAGCGCAATTGCTTTTTCAATGTTTCTCCGGGTGTCAATGTCTGCTTCCATGTTACTTTCCCTGTCACGGAATCATAAGTTCCTCCACTGAGTTCTTCAGCCTCGACTTCTATGTCTCCGCTTTGCGAAATAGGCATCTGGTCCTCAATGATTAAAATGACGCTCTGCTTCTTGTTGTTCTGCACGGTGATTTCGTATGCTTTGCTGGTCTTTTGCTTTCCTCCAAGCAAACTTGTTTTGCAATAGTCTTTGATTTGATCGCGCTTCACACTGATGGAGCGATCTCTTCCAAGGGACAAGTTCAAGGTATCATTAGCGAGTGCCGGATCGATGAATCCTTTGCCAACAAATGTTCCCTTGAAATAGATATTGCTTTCCCCGGGAAGAAGTGAATACTGGGCCCAATCAGTAATCTGCGCTCTCAAAAATGCGTCAGTGTCTACTTTAGGAATAGTGATGTATGCGTAATCTGCCTTGAGTGACTGCGTCTGCATTGTCACATCGTATTGCTGATTATCACTCGGAATGCTATAAGGAATGCTTATCTTAAATTCTGTGTTCACAGTGTTATTCGAAACTGTAGTATAATCAGCTGCTGTTTGCGGTTTCTCATATTCTTGTTCACTATCTGCACCACCATATGCAACGGATGGCGCCGCTTTTCTTGTCGCTCCGGATGTTGATTCAATATTGACTAAATAGTTGATCGGCTCATAAATATTCACGTACCAAGGATATAAAACCGGTATTTGCCCGCCAACCGTTGGATTGCCGGTGGAGATTGTCAATTTCACATCCTCCCAATCTCTTCCCGTACTCTGAAAGACTTTCGCTCTGTAAGCGAAGTCAATCGGAGAATTCACATCTTCGGCGCGTAAATCATATACGGGATACCATCCTGCAGATCGCGCCAGGTAAGAAACTTTCAAAGGTACATTGCCTGCTTTGGAAGCAATGAGTGTGATCAGTATTTCACTCGGATTGCTACCCTTTCTTGCATTCATATTGTTGAGCGCATTTTGAAGTCGCATTACTTCCTGATTGTTGAGACGCTCCTGCTCTCCAAGTTCAATCCAGCGATAGGACAACTCAGTATATCGTGTTCGATAGAAATCTGCCATGTCTTTCAAGTCTTCCGGAACAAGCACACCTGTGCCTTTGATCGTGCGGTTGTATTCCAAAAATCCTTTTTCCTGGCTGACGACATCTTTCAAACCTGTAATTTCTTTTTGTCGGAAATGCGCATTGTCAAGGCTGTCCTGCATGGCTTTCAATTTCGGATTGGTGCTGATGTCCTGCAAGTAATTTATCTGATGCTTCACAGATAGAATAGTGTATGCACTGTTGCCTTCTACAGTGATAGAATTGGGATCAAGATTCAATGTGAGATCGGTAATCTTGATTTGATTTTCACCTTCTTTGAGCTGGAGACCTCCGGCTTCGGTAATCTGTGCGCCTGACATGAAAACGGTGACGTCAGTAATTCTGGTGGTGATACTCTTTGCTGTTGATTGGCCGAATCCGTTTATTACGAGCGTAAATGCAACCGCTGTGAGAAACAATTTGTTCATGTAGTTTCAATTATTTGGGGTAAAAGTACTTCCTGTTTTTTGTCAATGACCATGCCTTTTGTACAGTTCGGATTGTTGATGGTTCAAATTTTTTAACTTTAGTGAGGTTGGACGCTTCCTGTTATCCTAATTTATTCAAAGTTAAAATGCAAACTGACAGAAATCATTGTTTCGACTGATTTAGGACATTGCATTTGCGTTTTTCTTATCGCAAAATTTGTCTTGTGAAATTTAATGTTAATCCTGTAAAATATAAGATCATGTCAATTATCAAATCGAAACAAAATACAAACGTTCCAAGTTTGTTTTCTGACTTTTTTAGCACCGATTTTTTCAACGAAGATGTTTTCAATCGTCCAATGACCAAGTGGGTGCCGGCTGTGAACATCAAGGAAAATTCAGCAAAGTATTTTGTTGAACTTTCTGCTCCTGGCTTATCTAAAGAGGATTTTAAAGTTGAGATCAATGATGATGTTCTGAGTATTGAGGCCAACAAGGAAGAAGAAGTGAGTGAGAGCAATGAACGCTATACTCGTAAAGAATTTCACACCACGTCGTTTATTCGCTCATTCCGATTACCGGAGTCAATTAAAACGGATAAGATTGATGCTAAATACGAAAATGGCATTTTGAAATTGGTTCTTCCCAAACGTGAGGAGTCCAAAATAGTTGGCCCGAAAATGGTCAAGATTTCATAGATCGTGGTGATTAAGGAGAAGCCGTCTGATACATTTGGACGGCTTTTTCTATTTAGTAAGGAGTATGGATATTCAGATACTGATTTTATTTATCGCTTTGACGCTTGTTGCTGAAATACTCGGTACCATCGGCGGTTTTGGATCTTCCGTTTTTTTTGTTCCAATTGCCGGTTACTTCTTTGATTTTTATTCAGTGCTGGGCATTACAGTTGTTTTTCATCTACTGAGTAATCTGTCTAAAATTTACATGTTCAGAAATGCGATGGACAAGCGAATTCTACTTTTAATTGGTGTTCCCTCGGTCTCGTTTGTATTGGTTGGGGCAATGCTCACAAAAGTTCTGGATTTGACTGTTTTGAAATTCGTGCTTGCCTGTTTTTTGATTGCCCTTAGTCTTTTCTTTCTTATTCGAAAAAATTTCGAATGGAAACCAAATGCACTCAATGCGATTACAGGAGGTGCATCTTCAGGATTTATCGCCGGCCTCGTTGGCACCGGTGGCGCGATTCGGGGTATGACGTTGGCGGCTTTCAATCTGGAGAAGCATGTGTTTATTGCAACTTCCGCTATGATCGATCTATTCGTTGATTCCGGCAGAGCGGTCGTTTATGCTTTCAACGGCTTTATTCATGGTCATGATTTGTTCCTCATACCGTTTTTGTTTTTTGCCGCTATTGCAGGAACTTGGATTGGAAAAAAGTTGTTGGACAAAATTCCTCAGGTACATTTCAGAAGCATTGTTTTGGTACTTATTCTAATTGTCGGCTTAGTTTCGCTTATAGAGGATTTTATCTAAATTGATTGTCAAGCAAAAGATTGAATGTCAGAAAAAGCTAAAATAGAAAGCAGATTTGAAACCATCTTTAATCATGTCAATGAGGGAATTCTCATCATCGGCTCTGATGGAAAAATTATTCTGTCCAATCCGAAAGTACATCAGCTTTTCGGATATGAAGAGGACGAGTTGGTTGGTATACCGGTTGAAATTCTGGTGCCTTCTGAACATGCTCTCAGGCATGTGGATTACAGGAAATCCTATGTTTCCCATCCAGTGAAGAGGCCAATGGGAAAGAACATGACGCTGCATGGTAGAAATAAGGATGGCGTTGAATTTCCTGTTGAAATCAGTTTGAGTTATTATGAAACCGGTGAAGATCTTTATGTGATTGCTTTTATTATTGATATCCATGAGCGATATGAGCAACAGGAAGAAATAAAACGCGTGAACGCTGAATTGAAGGCGCTAAATGAATCCCTGGAAAAGAAGGTGGGTGAGAGGACCCTGGTGATACGTGAAGCGTTGAATGAACTGCAGATTTCTCGCGATGATTTGCGCATTGCTTTGGAAAATGAGAAGCAGTTGCACGAAATGAAATCGCGGTTTATTTCCATGGCTTCTCATGAATTCAGAACACCACTAAGTGCTATTATGTCCTCTGTATCTCTCATAGGGAAGTATGTTGAAACAGAGGATCAGGAGAAGCGTGTTAAACACATTGAACGCGTGAAAAATGCAGTAATTGGATTGACAGAAATACTGAATGATTTTCTGTCCATTGGGCAGTTGGAAGAGGGAAAGGTGGTCGCCAGACTTTCTGAGCATAATCTAAGTGTTATCGTTGATGAAGTTATTAAGGAGATTACTCCAATATGTAAGTCTGGCCAAACCATATCCTTCGATAATCGCAACATTCTGCTTATGAAAGTTGACAGGCAAATGATTCGAAATGTGATGATTAATTTGTTGTCAAATGCCATAAAATTTTCCGCCGAAAATTCTTCGATAAAGGTCGTGATAGTGCATACGAGTGATGTCATGGAGATTGCGGTTAAAGATGAGGGTATCGGTATCTCTGAAGATGATATGGATTATCTCTTCGAACGTTTTTTCAGAGGTCGAAATGTTTCAAATATTCAGGGAACTGGACTTGGGTTAAATATTGTAGCAAAATATCTCGAGCTCATGAAGGGTAGCATTCGCGTGGAAAGTCAATTAAATGTGGGAACAACCTTTTTTGTTACCATACCAAAAAATTATTAAGCTGATGAAAAACATACTATTAATTGAAGACAATAAAGATGTTCGAGAGAACACCGCTGAAATTCTCGAACTGGCCGGCTACAAAGTGGTGAGTTCTGAAAATGGAAAGCTTGGTGTTGAACTGGCCATGAAAAATGTTCCGGACTTGATCATTTGCGATATTATGATGCCCGTGCTGGATGGATATGGCGTGCTTCATCTGTTGAATAAAAACGAACATACTGCCGCCGTTCCTTTCATATTCCTCACTGCCAAAGCTGAGCGAACAGATTTGAGAAAAGGAATGGAAATGGGAGCCGATGACTACATTACGAAACCGTTTGATGATGTGGAATTACTGAATGCTGTAGAAAGCAGATTGAGGAAGGCAGAGGCCATCCGAAAAGAAATGAAAGCAACTGCCGGTGACATGAATCAAATGCTGGGCAGAATACACGGCATAGATGACATCACCAGGATATCAGAACGGCAACAAGTGAAGCACTTTAAAAAGAAGGATGTCATATTCGTGGAAGGTGATTCACCTCAAGGTTTGTATTTGCTTAATTCCGGTAAAGTGAAGATTTGCAAAAGCCATGAGCTGGGTAAGGACCTTATCATAAAACTGCTTCAACCGGGTGATTTTTTCGGATATATGGCATTACTGGAGGATGAATTTCATGTGGTAAGTGCTGAGACTTTGGAAGATTGTGATGTGACCATTTTTCCCACGGAAGATTTTTATAAATTACTTACACATCCTGAAGTAATGAAGCAATTTGTGAAATTACTTTCTGGCAATATTCAAAGTGAGCAGGAAAAATTAATAGCCCTGGCATACAGTAGTGTGCGAAAGCGAACGGCCGAGTCATTACTTGAATTAAGGGCGAGATATCACGACCCGAAATCAAGAGATCCATTTAGCATGGCGGTTGCCCGAGAGGATCTTGCGAATATGGTAGGCACAGCAACGGAATCACTCATTCGAACCTTAAGCGATTTTAAAGCTGAGGGACTGGTCGAGATTCATGGCTCAAATATCACTATTATAAATCTTCCGAAACTCGAGAAAATGAAGAATTAGATAGTTCGTCTATTTTAAAATTTTCCCGTCTGAATACATTGATGGCGGATGTGGTTGCAACGTTGATTCGAGCTTGATGACGATGATCAATCAAGCAATTGCGAACTAGTCAATATGATTTTTATCACTAAATGTGATGAGGTGCCTCATTCCTCGTTGTGTTGCTATTTATCAACTTTGAATAGTCCCGAAAAACTATTTATATGAAGACAATAATTGCAACAACGGATTTTACTAAAACTTCGATGGAAGCTGTGCGTTATGCAGCTGCACTCGCAAAAGACATGGAAGCGAAATTGTTGGTAGTTCATGCGACTCACATTCCTGTTATTAGTGATGCCTACTTTGATATGCGCATTACGCTTGAAGAATTGCAGCAAGATGACGCCAAAAGTCTGGCGAAGTTGATTGATGACCTTCATGTTGAATTCGGTGACCAACTCAAGATAAATCAAAAGCTTGAAGTAGGATTTACCGGAGATGTAATTCGCGATGTTGTCGCTAGTGGTGAAGCAAGCCTGGTTGTTATGGGTATCGCACATACCGATAAATTCAGTGAAGTGGTATTCGGTAGTACTTCCACTAAATTGGCAGGTAATCTAAGTTGTCCTGTTTTGATTATCCCTGAGAATGTCAAATACAGACCATGGAAGGGCGTGGCATTCGCTTTCGATGAGCATAATATTCCAACCGGAACAGGTGTCCACATATTGAAAGAAATAATGTCTAAGTTCAATTCTAAATTGCGTTTTGTCCATGTCAATGACAACGTGTTTAATGAAAACAATGACAGTGTTCTTAAACCTTTGTACAACATATTCCGTGAACTTGATATCAAAACACATTTCCTTAATCACAGTCCAAACATGACTGTCGAAATAATTATGGATTGGGTGAGAAGACACAAGTCAACTGCCCTGGTTATGGTTTCCAGACATCACAGTTTATTATGGAGGATGTTCAATGAACGCACAACACGGAAAATTGCATTTCACTCTAAGGTGCCGGTGTTGGTCCTTTCTGAAAGGAAGGATAGTAAATAAATGATGTGATATTCTTTTATAATTAAAATATATTTCAATGAAACTGCATATAGATCATAATCAAACCATAGATCAAATCCAAAAGGAATTCAACGATGTATATCCGTATCTGAAAATTGAATTTTTTTCCGAAGCACACACCAAAGGAAAACCCACCGCCGGTAAACATATGCTCTCAAGTGAGATGACGCTTTCGAAAGTAGGTTTGAAAAGTGACGCAGAATTCATCAGTATATTCGATGAAATGCCAGTCCATCTTTTGGAAAAATCATTCAAGGATAATTTTGGTATGAACGTACAGGTTTTTCGCAAATCCGGAAAGATTTGGTTGGAAACAACTGCAACGGATGATTGGACATTAGCTTATCAAAATGAACAGGGCAGAGAGTTATCTGAAGGTTCAATCAATAATGCTTAACATTCAGTTTCGCTGGAAGGATTGAATGAGTTCGTCAGTTGAAAAGGAAGAAGCTATTTTGATGTGTTATCACTGCGGTGAGTCATGTTGTGATTCCATTGCGCCTATCATGAATTAGCCCCTTAATTAACCGGACATGACTCGCTAAAATTAATGCTAGTCTTGTCCGCTTAATCAAGGGGCTGATTCAGCAGAGCCCAACTAGGTATTCCCTTTTTGAGTCCCAAATTGGATGTAGAGAATCAGAAAATGGAATGCTGCATAAAACCGAGTATTGAGCTTTAACTGGCGCTTTTTACTTGTTTGACTATTCAGTACAGCATTCGATTTGAAACAGTTGATTAAGCATGCGTCGCTGATTGATGATATAAGTTAGAGAAAGTGTATAAAATACACTTAGCTTTTTTGCTTGTCGGATTACATTTGGACTTTCACTAATTGATCTCATGCAAGTAACTTCGATCAACAATAAATATTCAGCCAAATATTTTCCCGATGCCATGCGCCATTGGGAACAGAAAGGCAATATTTTCTTATTCCATTCTTCTGAAACAATACTTGAAATCAGGGTAATCAATGACAAGGTTATCCGGTTTCGATATGCAGCTGATGGCAAGTTCCACCGGGATTTTTCCTACGCGGTTGTTAACGAATTGCAGGAGGGTCTGATATCACTAGGTGCTTTCGATGATGGTGAACACGTGGGTATCATCACAAAGCACATAAAATGTTTTATCAATAAGACCAATTTGCACGTTCGCATCACTGATTTAAAAGGCAACGTTATCAATGAAGACGAAGCCGGTTTTCACTGGCAACACTACCTTACCAAAGGTGGAAAAATCGTTTATTGCAGCAAGAAAATTCAGAAGAACGAAGCGTTCTACGGATTGGGTGACAAGCCTTCTAACCTTCAGATCAGAGGTAAGAAATTCGAAAATTACGGCACGGACGCATACGCCTATGGTGCCGAGAGTGATCCGCTTTATAAGAATATTCCTTTTTACTATGGCTTACATCACAACAAAGGCTATGGTATTTTTTTCGATAATACCTTCCGTACAATTTTCGATTTCGGATCGGAACGTCACGAGGTTACCAGCTTTTGGGCACGTGGCGGCGAAATGTGCTATTATTTTATCTATGGTCCGGAATTAATGGAAGTGGCAAAAGAATATGCCAACTTAACAGGGAAACCGGATTTGCCGCCTCTTTGGGCACTTGGATATCATCAATGCCGTTGGTCCTATTTCCCTGACTCGAAAGTGAAAGAAATAGCGAAGGAATTTCGAAAAAGACATATTCCATGCGATGTGATTTATCTCGACATTGATTACATGGAGGGATTCAGGTGTTTTACTTTTTCCAAAGAATATTTTCCTGAACCGGCAAAGATGACGAAGGAGCTTTCAGATATAGGTTTTAAAACTGTCGTGATCATTGATCCCGGAATTAAAGTGGATCCTGAATACGAAATTTATATTGACGGTCTCAAGAACAATGTGTTCTGTAAACGCCAGGATGGTGCGCTCATGGAAGGCGATGTGTGGCCTGGCAAATGTGTATTTCCGGATTTCACGAATCCAAAGGTGCGCGAATGGTGGAGCAATCTTTTTGGTATGCTCATAGAGAATGGTGTGGCAGGCGTTTGGAATGACATGAATGAACCTGCAGTATTTGAAATCGGAACTTTTCCCGAAGATGTGCGACATGATTATGATGGTGAGGAATGCAGTCATCGACATGCCCACAACATTTATGGACACATGATGGCGAAGGCGACTTTTCAAGGTCTCAAAAAATTCATGATGCCGAAAAGACCTTTCGTTATTACGAGAAGTGCATACGCTGGAGTGCAAAAGTGGAGCAGTGTATGGACCGGTGATAATGCCGCTTCATGGGAGCATCTTCACATTGCTTCGCAGCAATGTCAACGTCTCAGCGTATCCGGGGTGAGCTTCGCTGGAAGCGATATCGGCGGTTTCATTGGTGAACCGGATGGTGAACTTTTTACTCGCTGGATGCAGCTCGCTGCGTTTCATCCATTCATGCGCACGCACAGTGCTAGCAACGAATCCGGATTTGATCAAGAACCATGGAGTTTCGGTCCTGCTTATGAAGCCATTTGCAAAAAATTTCTACAAATGCGATATAGACTTTTGCCCTATATCTATACTACCTTCTGGCAAAACTATCACTACGGAACTCCAATGCTAAGACCACTTGCATTTGTGGATCAGTCGAATATTGAAACGCATCACCGCGACGAAGAATTTATGCTGGGTGATCACCTCTTGATTTGTCCTGTTACAACACCGGGCGCAAGAACAAAACAGGTCTTTCTTCCTTCGGGTGGCTGGTATCACAATTGGGATGACACCTATTTCAAGGGTGGTCATGAGATCACCATCAATGCTCCGTTGAAACAAATTCCACTTTTTGTGCGCGAAGGTGCCATCATCCCTACCTGGCCACAAATGCAATTTGTTGGTGAAAAACCGGTGAAGGAAATAACTTTACATGTCTTCTTCAAAGACGGATTGGAATCAACCAATTTATATCTTGATGATGGCGAAAACATGGGCTATAAAAATGGTCATTATGAGATTATTCGTTTTGATTTAAAAGGAAACAACAATGCGCTACGCATCTACCAGAATTCGATTGGTAACTATCACGGCAAATTGGAAAGGTTCAAGGTAATTATTACCGGACTTCCTTTCGAAGCGTTGGAGTTCAGTGTTGATGGCGTTGTGCAGAAAGTTGGAAACAAAAACAAAGCAATGGGTAAAATCAAATTTACCGTGAGCAAAAATTTTCACGAATTCACTGTAAGGTGAATTTGATTCTTATCAATGAAGTATGAAAAAGCAAGCAATAGATAAAAAATATATCAAGATCGGTAGGCAGCGTGTCATCATCGAAAACGTTACGCCCGCTGTTGATGGTGGATTGTATCCGGTGAAAAGGACGATAGGCGAGTCGCTCGTTGTTGAAGCCGATGTCTTCGCAGACGGTCATGATCACGTTACACCGGTGCTGATGCATCGCACGGTAGGTTCAAAAAAATGGACGGACGCTGCGATGAAGTCAATTGAAAATGATCGCTGGCGGGCCACCATTCAACTCAACACAACAGGTAAAATTGAATATAGTATTCGCGCGTTTATCAATCATGCAGAAACATGGATCTTTGATTTTAGACTGCGTGTTGATCCGAAAGAATTACAGTTGCAGTTGAAAATCGGTATTGAATTTCTTCATGCGATTCAAGCTCATTATCCAAAGAAGAAAGTTGCCGCACAAAAATGGATCGATCTATTATCCGGTAATGATGGACTTGCTTCGGCTGCAAGTGTTGAACTTGAAACTTTCTTAGCAGAACATCCACTGGATCAATTCGAAACGACGCATGCAAATATTCAGACTTGTATCATTGATCGAAAGCGCGCAGGTTTTAGCGCCTGGTATTCATTTTTCCCGAGAAGCAGTGCCCCGGCAAATAGTTCTCATGGAACTTTTTCTGATTGTGAAAAATTATTGCCGCGAATAAAGGAGATGGGATTCGATGTTGTTTACTTGCCTCCGATACATCCCATTGGTCATGCTTTTAGAAAAGGAAAAAACAATTCGCTCGACATTCAACCAGATGAACCGGGATGTCCTTATGCCACCGGCAATGAGAATGGCGGTCACAAATCAGTTTTATCCGATCTCGGAACGCTCGCGGATTTCATTAAGTTCGTTAAAGCTGCTGAATCGCTCGGAATGGAAGTGGCAATGGATTTCGCCATTCAATGTTCTCCTGATCACCCTTATGTAATGGAGCATCCGCAGTGGTTTAAATGGCGTCCGGATGGAACTGTTCAATACGCTGAGAATCCACCGAAAAAATATCAGGATGTTCTTCCGCTGGATTACGAAAATGATGACTGGCAAAATATGTGGCTGGAATTGAAGAGCATTCTGGAATTCTGGATCGAAAAAGGCATTCAAATTTTTCGCGTCGATAATCCGCATACCAAGAGTTTTGTTTTTTGGGAATGGTGTGTGGCGGAAATCTACAGAACGAATCCTGATGTGATATTTCTGTCTGAAGCATTTACACGACCACGTGTAATGGAAAATCTTGCGAAGAAGGGTTATCATCAGTCCTATAGTTACTTTACTTGGAGGAACAACAAGCATGAGTTAACTCAGTATATGGATGAGTTGACAAGAGGCAATATGCGCGAGTATTTTCGCCCGAATTTCTGGCCAAATACGCATGATATCAACCCTTATATTCTACAGAGCGGACATGAGCCTCAATATATCATTCGCTTCTTTCTCGCCGCTGCACTTAGCAGCAATTACGGAATTTACGGACCGTGCTTCGAGTTACTCGATCACGCTGCTCTGCCCGGGAAGGAAGAGTATCTGGATTCTGAAAAGTATGAGGTAAGACACTGGGATTGGAACAAGCGAAACAAATTGATGAAGATTATTTCTCTGGTCAATGCTGCTCGAAATGAAAACGAAGCAATGCAATTCACGAATAATTATCGTGCCTGTGAGGTGAACAATGATCAATTGATCGCATGGACGAAAGTTCATGGTGACAGTAAGATTATCTGTGTTGTAAATCTGGATGCATATGCCAGGCAAAGTGGTATGTTGAAAATTTCTTCGGAGCAACTGGCACTGGCGGCGAATAAAAATTTTACAGTTCACGATCTCATTACCGGTGAAAAGTATTCGTGGTCCGCAGGAGAAAACTTTGTGGATCTTGATCCCAACAAATTACCTTTTCATCTCTTTCGTGTGGAGAGTTGAATCATAAAAAACTAATTGTGTCACAAGAAATAATCAATCGTTTCTAAGTTGTTTATAATTCATGTACAGCATCACTACCAAAGCACAATGGACTGATTTTGGAACCGACAAAATCACTCAGCAGCAATTGCTGGATGCTTCGCATGATCATGTGACGCATGCAAGGTGGTTTGGTGGAAAGGCTTATGAATTGATGACATTGAAGTGCGATCATTGCTTGCCATTAGATCATGATGGTTCTCGATTTTATTTTTTTATTATCGAAGCTTCATATCATGACCATTTGCCGGAATATTATTTACTGCCTCTCTCTTTGGTGAACAATCACCATTCTGATCAGCGCTCAATAATAGCGAATTGGAATGACCAATTGATTGTCGATGCTGTTTACGATAAAGCGTTTCATAAGGCCTTGTTTCATTTTGTATTGAACGGGGGAAATGAGAAAACGAATAATGGTGTTTTCAATTTTGACAGTGGCGCTGCTTTAAATACAAGTCAGGTTTATATCAATTCCAGGAATCCCTCCGTGGATCAAAGCAACAGCTGCATTTTCTTCAATGATAAATATTTCATGAAGATTTATCGCAAGTTATTTTTGGAGACAAATCCCGAAGTGGAAATGCTCAAATTTTTGACGGAAGAAGGTGGCTACAATCACGTGCCTGCTTATCGTGGAAGTCTGGTATGGGAGAGAAAAGGTATTGCGCCCATTACGATGGTGCTCATGATGAATAAGGTAGAAGCCACTCAGGATAACTGGACAACAACTGGTGATGAATTGAATGACTTTCTGCATGCATTCATCCGGGGTACTTTTTCAATTCATGAGTTTGTTTTTGAGCATGTGGAATTGCTCGCGAAAAGAACTGCTGAAATGCACATTGCGCTTTCAGCGAACACATCAGCTAAGAATTTCATGGTTGAAAAATTCAATGCGAAGTACCGGACATGGTTGTACGATCATCTTACAAACCTTGTCGATGGACGTATTGCGATGTTGAAAAGCAACAGCCATTTGTTGGACGCCGAGGCTCAGCGAATGGCGCATTTGTTAGAAGAGAAGAGAGAATTGTTATTGAAGTTCTTTGCAAGAATTAAGAAGAAACCGCTGGGTAGTTTGCGAACACGCATTCATGGCGATTTTCATCTCGGTCAGATACTCTTTACCGGAAGTGATTTTATCATCATCGATTTTGAAGGTGAACCGGAGAGTTCGATTGCTGATAGAAAAATTAAACATTCTCCAATCAAAGATGTTGCTGGAATGATTCGATCTTTCCACTATGCCGTGAGTGCAAAATTATTTTACAGTGAGGAAACTAGGGGCACGGATACCGCCAAACTCCAGAAGGCTGCTGATAGATGGTTTCATCTGATCCGTGAAACTTTCACTGAGACTTATCTCGAGGCGTTGGGTCATGATCAAAAGATATACGCTAATAAAGCAGAAATCAATTTTCTATTTCTATTGCATCTGCTTGAAAAGGCGATTTATGAAGTGGGATATGAATTGAATGGAAGGCCGGACTGGCTCAAGATCCCGCTGCGCGGAGTAGAACAAGTAATCAACGAACTTGAAAAGTATGAAGGTTAAATCAAACCAATAGTTAGAAATTAGATTACAATAATTGAATGGCCAAGAAGAAAGTAACTGCTGCAAAAGAAACAATCACTCCTGTGAAGAAAGCGGTTGTGAAGACTACTAAGTTGGTGTCAAAGAAGTCTTCGTTGAAAGAACCGGTTACAAAAAAAATATCTTCTGGTGCTGGAAAAATGAAAACTGCTGAGTTGATTGTGGAGGATGTCAATGTAAATGCATCAGTGCTTCCTTATTCAAGATTTACGGAGTTGGATATTTACCTGTTTGGAAGCGGAAAGCACTCTCAACTATATAATCACTTCGGTGCGCATGCAGCAGTTGTGAATGATGTGGAAGGAATTTATTTTGCTGTCTGGGCACCCAATGCACAAAATGTTGCCGTGATTGGAAATTTTAATCACTGGAATGGTGCCGATCACGCACTTCACGCAAGATGGGACAGCAGTGGGATCTGGGAAGGGTTTTTACCTCATGTGAATAAAGGCGAAGTTTACAAGTATGCCATTCAAATACCCGGTGGCGAAGTATTGGAAAAGGCAGATCCTTTCGGTTTCTTTTGGGAACATCGTCCGAATACAGGCACCATTACCTGGGACAATCTTTATTCCTGGAACGATAAAAAATGGATGAGCCATAGAGAGGAACACAATTCACTGAATGCGCCTTATTCAGTTTATGAGGTACATCTAGCTTCATGGAAACGCAATCCGGATAATCCGGAGTTGTTTCTATCCTATCGCGACATAGCAGTTTCGTTGACGAAATATGTTGTTGATATGGGTTTTACTCATGTTGAATTCATGCCTGTGATGGAGCATCCTTTTGATGGTTCATGGGGTTACCAGGTTACAGGTTATTTCGCTCCCTCTGCGCGTTTCGGCTCTCCACAGGATTTTATGTTTCTCATTGATGAATTGCACAATGCCGGCATCGGTGTGATACTCGATTGGGTGCCCGCGCATTTTCCCGGTGATGCACACGCGCTATATAAATTCGATGGTACACATCTCTACGAGCATGAAGATCCGCGCAAGGGTTATCATCCCGATTGGAAAAGTTATATTTTCAATCTTGGAAGAAATGAAGTGCGCTCATTTATGTTGAGCAGTGCTATCTACTGGCTTGATGTTTTTCACGCTGACGGATTGCGCGTGGATGCGGTGGCAAGCATGCTTTATCTCGATTACTCTAGAAACGCGGGAGAATGGATTCCGAACGAATTGGGTGGAAGAGAAAATCTTGAGTCGGTTTCGTTTTTTAAAGAGTTGAACGAAACAATTTACAGTCGCTTTCCGGGCACGCAATCCATTGCTGAGGAAAGTACTTCCTGGCCTGGCGTTTCGAGACCAACATATACTGGTGGCTTAGGTTTTGGAATGAAATGGATGATGGGATGGATGAATGATGCGCTGAGATATTTTGAAAGAGATCCATACTACAGACAGTATCATCAAAATGAAATTACGTTTTCATTGATGTACGCGTTCACTGAGAATTTTATGTTGCCCCTTTCTCATGATGAAGTGGTGCATGGCAAAAAATCATTGATCTATAAAATGCCAGGTGATGACTGGCAACGATTCGCCAATCTTAGATTACTTTACCTGTGGATGTTTACGCATCCGGGTAGCAAATTGATTTTTATGGGATGTGAGTTTGCTCAAACAAGTGAATGGAATCATGAAAAAAGTCTTGACTGGCACTTGCTGGAATTTGCTCCTCATCAAAGTATGCAACACTTTTTTGCCGCTTTGAATAAGTGTTATACATCTACTCCGGCGCTTTATCAAAAAAGTTACGATGGAACCGGATTTGAATGGATTGATAATACAGATCACATCGGAAGTATTATGGTATTCATGCGTAAAGGCAATGTGGCCGATGAGCAAGTTGTTGTGGTGATGAATATGACACCCATGACTAGAAATGATTATCGCATCGGTCTACCCTCTACTGGTGAATGGGAAGAACTCATTAATTCTGATGACATTGGATTCGGCGGAAGTGGTTGTGGCAATGGACATTTTTTTGCCAATCACATCGCTTGGCAAAATCAACCTTATTCAGCCTCTATTGCAATTCCTCCTCTGGGTGGTATTATTTTGAAACGAAAAGTGAATGCGCGAAGCCGCGGCTTATAATTTTTCGCATGAATTCAACCAGCATTTTTGTTGGTGACTTTTTTCCAATAGAATGACACGTAATAGGTGGCCAGTGAAATCAATCCAAAGATGAAGAATATTAATGCGTAGGGTCGTGTGCAGTCATTACAATAAAACTCTCCGGCCATCCAGATGGAGTTCGCGGTGATCCAAAATAATACCGCAAGATTGTGTGACAGTTCAACCGGGTTTTTGCGCGTCTTGATTACAATCCATAACGCAATCAGTAAAGTAGGAGCCACCATAATCATTCCCAAAGTCTTGCTTAGAAAACACCAGCTGGTATCTTTTATTAGCCAGAAAATAATGTGCATATTTTCTATACGACGAAGTTTTTCTGAAATCATAATCGCGAAGATGATGATTTTTTAGTCTGAAAAATTGGCGGTGAATTGAAAAATGTATATCGCGGTCAACGGGTTTTCTTTAATGTGAAATGAGCTTTTTCGAAATTGATTTTACTATCGCTCGATTTAGGTTTAAAAGTAGAAAGCCACATTTAATTTAGCAAAGAAGGGTGTTCCGGGAGTGTAATGAAGTTCGGAAACCGGTTGCGCTTCTTTTTTCAATTTACTCGTAGTATCGAATTGAGCTTCATTCCATTCTAAATTCAATACGTTTTCCATTGAAAGCCCAATGGAATATGACGGCCGATTGTAACTGATGACTGCATCAATTAGTTTGTATCCTCTTGCTGTAACTGTATTTTCAGCATTTGCCGGTCTGTCACCTACATATCTGTAGCGCACTGACATATTGATTCCACTTTTCCATTTGGCTGTCAGTCCGCCAATACTTGTAATTGTTGGAGCGAGTGGAATGTAATTCTGTCCTTCAGGATCGTGCAATGATCTTGGCTTTGTGAGATTGATATCGGAGTCGAGGTAAAGCCATTTCATCAATTGGTATCTGATTGAAAAATCAAATCCAAATCTTCTAGAGAAGCCACTTTGTTCAACAACAGCCTCATCGCCCACATAAACAAATTCTTGTTGAAGATCGAGACCCCAAACAGCTGCATTGATCAGGATATCTTTTGATGGTTTGAAAAATATCCCAATATCAAAACCGACTGCTCTGGGTAATGTCTGTGATGTGCTGTCATTGACAACTACACGTGCATCGTTGGAATGGAATCCACTGCCTCCTTTCACGTAAACTTGAAATTCCTTTGCAAGGTCATATTGCAATGTGAATTTTGGACTAGTAATGTGTTGGACTTTCACTTTTCTATTGTAGACAGTTTCCAATTCATTTTCGTAAGCAAATTGAAATTCATCAAATCTCAGTGAGGTGTTAAGCGATAGTTTTTTGCTGATCTGTAGCGTTTCACTGATATATGCTCCAATGTTGATTTGATGAACATTTCCAAGTGAAAAGGGTATGATGATTCTTTTGCGCTCAGCAGTGTGCGAAAGCTCGATACGCTGAATATTGTCGTATCTGATTTGTAATCCGATCTCTGATTTCAATGCTAAGCCCCTCAGTGATGTGTTGCGTGAATAAGTCGTGTTGGAGCCATAAAGCATTCTATTTTCTTTTTGTCGAATCTGATCTCCATTTATGGAATCACGTAAGTAGAATGTAAAATTGGAGTACAGTTCAAATTGATAGTGTGAAGCATAGAGCTGCTGTGATATTGCACCTCCGTCTGCTAGAATTTTTACCAATTGAACATGAACGTTGTTGCGTGATGTATTACCACCTTCTTTATCGTCCAGTGATCCAAATCTTGTGATGAACCCGGAATTCACCGCCCTCTCAGGTATTTGTCCCGAGGCATCCCATCTACTATTGAATGTCGAAGCAGAGGCACTAAGAATTTTATTATTTGCAACTACTCCATGATATTTTCCGGTGAGATTTATGCGATTGAAATTTTGTGGACTTTCAAAATAACCGTTGCTATACATGTACTCTGAGGCGATGTAAGCGGATTGATTCCTGGATTTTGTTTTGTTGTCCAGTAAATCAATTATTCCAACCATTCTATATGAATCAAATCGACCTCCTTCAAGTTTTACCATGCTCTTATCTATAGCATTCTTCGTCTTAAAACTTGCATAACCTGCCGTGGTAAAATCTCCTTGTGAAGCGTAGTAAGGTCCTTTGTTGAAGTCAACATGATCGATGAGCTCCGGAATAATGAAATGTAAATCTGAATAACCTTGACCATGTGCATGTGAAACCATATTCACCGGCATGCCATCCAACGATAGTTTAATGTCGGTTCCATGATCGATATCGAAGCCGCGCAGAAATATTTGTTCGGCCTTGCCGCCTCCGGCGTGTTGAGCTATCACCAATCCGGGAATCATCCGCAATATGTCCTGTGACGAACGGATAGGCCTGAGTGAAATGTCAATTTTATTCAGTGAAAGCATCGATGAATTGAAGTTTTTCCCTTGCGATATCTCAACTTCCGAAAGCTGAATATCGCTTGACTTTAATTGGACATTGCATGTTGACATTTGATTGTCAAATACTACAACAGTATTCATTTTCTTTTTGAAACCCGGCATGGAAAATTGAATGGAATATTCTCCAGGCTTTAAATCGATGAAAGAATAATTACCCAAGAGATCTGTGGAGGTTACCAGGCTTTCTTCAACTAAAATGACGAGCACACTTTCTATTCCTTCTTCACTAAGAGAATCTGAAACCATTCCTTTTATTCCGCCTTGATGAGCCATCGCATCCTTTGGAATGAACGCAATGGCCATCAAATGCAGATTGAATAATATAAAATATTTTGATAGTTGGAGTAGCACTTTCTTGCAGTTTAGGTGGAGTTTCAGAACGCCGAATCACTGTACTATTTTTTAAATGACATCGCTATATTCTGGCCGCGCTTGTTGATAGGATCAAGATATGGGTTCGCTTCATGTGCACTCTTTACAAGCATCTGGCCTTCTTTTACTTGCCCGGATTTGATGTAAATCATGCCGGCTATGTTTTGCAATTCCGGATTTTTGGATTGAGTAGCGAACGCAAGTGCTAGGTGTTTTTCTGCCTCCGGTTGGTTGCCTGTTTTGAAAAATATTTCTGCCATGACTTTGTTGACGTCGATATTCGTTGGACGAACCTCATATTCTTTTTTGGCGTATTCGAGCGCCTTGAATAAATCATTTCCGATCGTCATGTAAATCTTCGCGTATTCAAGTGCCATTGTATGTCCTTTGGCTTCGTCATCGGCCATCATTTCGAGTATGGTAACAAAGGTTTTTTGCAATTCATCTTGCCGTCCGGTCTGCTTGTAAATTTTAGCGAGATCAGCATAGAATGAAACTTCAGGAATGATGTTGATGGCTTGCATGAGTTTTTCTTCAGCATCTTTTACGTTTCCTTTTTTGAGTTCGACAGAGGCAAGTCCTGCAATCGCAAAGGGATATCCTGGTCGCTCTTCCAATGTTATGCGATATTGATTTTCCGCTGATGTGATGTCGCCGTACGTTTCATATATATGTCCAAGTGTTGTTCGTGTCCATGCGGCGTTTTCGTAACCAGGAAATCCCGATTCAACGGCCATGGTCATTGCTTCAATGGCTCCTTTTGGATCACCATGAATTTCTCTTAAATACGATGCGCGTGAATAGGATAGGAGATCAGGGCGCTTGTCCATCATGGTCTCGGCCATCTTAACGGCTTCATTGTAATTTCCCAATTCGACATTCGCATCCACAAGTGCACCATATATCTGCGCATTGTCGGGATTGATTGCTACTGCGATTGTTGCTGTTTCTTTTGCTTTGGCAAATTGGTGAAGTGATAAATAAACAGAAGATTTTAAAGACAGAGCTTTGAACTTTATCTCATCATTTAATTTATTGGTAAGAACATAGTCCAGCATGTTGAGAATGGATGGATAGTAATAACCATGCTCTCCGGTAACCCGTGCTTCATTAATATAAATTTCTGAAAGCTTGATATAGGAAGAAAAGTCTTGTGGTTCTTGATTTATTTTTTGTGTAACGCGATTGACAGCTTCCTGCGTTTTATGCCAATCTTCTATCTGACTCAGTTCGCCTGTTCTCTCAAGCAATGCCGGAATTGTATATTCATTGTTTGCAGTTGGTTTTTGCACTTTGTTCTCAGTTGTATCAGAACATGATGTCGTCATAAATAGGAATGAGACAGCAATGGTTATAAGTGTGAAAAGTGAATTTTGGGTGTATGTTCTTGTTTTCATTTTCTTGATTTTTTTGGTGAGTAAGAAAGAAGGGGCTGTGCAGTTGTCGCATTGCACAGCCCTTCTATCGGCTTATGAAGCCTTAACGAGTTTTACTGATTGAATCAATTTGCCATCAGCGAATATGTTGGCGAGGTATACCCCTGGAACAACGTTCTCGCTTCTCCAAGTGATATTATAATTTCCTTCAACTTGTTTGGTATTCACCAACGTTTCAACTATTTCTCCCGTCATGCTGTAAATAATGACATTCACATAGGTCGGAGTTGAAAGGTGATACTTCAAATTGGTGCTTCCGTTGAATGGATTTGGATTGGCAAGCAACGTTATTGTTTGTGGTGCCATTCCCAAATTGACATTTCCTTCTACATGACTTCTTGCCTGTGGCTGTTCATCATTTGGACAGCAATTGCTGGTTCCACTCCATGGAAGTTGAACATAGGGAAAAGTTGAACGGAAGGCGACATCATTGCTTTCTATTCCTGTTGAATAGGACAGTTTTGCAAGCAACATAGGTGTAACAGGATTGGCATCGCCTGCGGTGTAATCGTCTTCCCAAAGTCCGATTGCGTCCAATACGATACCTGCTACAGCAAGCAATTCGATACGTGTAACATCGTCTTCTAATCTGCGTCCATTTGGAAATCCATCCATGTTTGGAATGTCTTGAATGGAAGTATTTGCATTGTATGCTGGATCGAGCAATCCTGATACAGCCGCTGCAACGAGTCCCAAGGAACTAAATGCAGCAGAGTTGCGATCGGTTGGTGGAACTGCCATGTTTAGTCTCAACATATCTCCGCCATTTGGAAGGAAATTGTTGATGAATGGTTTTCCGCTTGCCAAAGGATTGCCACCTTTTCCTGTTGCCAATTGATAAGGCGCCAGGTTGGGAACACCTGTGTGGAATATTGGCCACAAGTCAACGGATCTTGGCTTACCCGCTCCAGGTAAAAGCAATGAACCGAAGTTGGCTTCAGACAGCGCTGTGTTTGCAACAGCTGGTGAATTCTTCAATGCATACAAACCATCTGCTCCATTGCTGAAATCAAATCCCTGAAGCGATGCTGTTTGAATGCGAAGTGGACCGAAGGCTGGAACTGCTCCACCGAACAAATCATCATCCATGTACAATGCTAATTCCGGATTGTAGAAGTAATTATAATTGGCAGTTGACTCTGTATATGGAGTCAATGAATTCCAGTTGTCTTTACGGCCAAGCGGAATCACTGCCTCATTTGTCAATGGCATTCCAATGCGGGAAATTTGAACCCATGGTCCATTGGCGCGCTCCATACCTTCTGCCTGATTGATGTTTGGACTATTCAGAATGCGAAGCTTTTGTCTGCTTGCACTTGCCCATACTCCTATTACGAAATCACCATCAAGAATGCTTGTCGCTTGCGAAACATTCTTGTGCGTTTTTTGTAATGTGGATATTGGAATTTTCAATGCAATTGTGCTCACATTGTAACAAGCTACACCATCTCGTGCTACTCCGTTTTGACGCGGTGCATCTCCTAAATCGAATATGCCACCAAGGTCAACAAAGAATGGATCATCGACTGGTCCTGCAAATACAGATTCTCCAGTAGATGCATTGGTAATTGCAGAGGTGAACAATGTCTCATAGGTAGTGTTGAGTCCGGCTCCGCCCTCTATTGAGCGTGGTCCGATATTATACGGCGGTACAACACCATTGGCGATGATGGTCTGGAAAGATGAAGATCCATTGATGCTTCGTTCTAGTTTGTATGTTGTTTTCGCATTCTGCAGGCCAAGTCGAATATTGAAGAAGGTCGATGGATCTTGATCTACTCGTGCGAATGTGAAGCGATAAACGATGTCATCACCAGGTGTTGCTGTGTTGTTGTCGATATGAATTTCATAACGCACGTTTGGTCCAAACTGATAATAATTCGGGCCTCCATTGGGATGTTGAAAAGGAATGTAGTTGGCGATGATCGTAATGTAATTTGGATCATCCGGACTTCGAAACGCATAAAGGTCTGTGTTGTCCGCAAGGGGGTCGTTGGAAATGAACGGTGCTTCCCTGTGACTGGATGCACTGGAATTGCCGTTAAGTAGCATAAACGCCGGAAATAGTAATCCGATGAAAAGCTTTACTGAGGTAAGTCTCTTTCTCATGTAAATTTGATTTAAGATTAATTAATTGTTTGGTGTTCGTCAGATTGAAAATCTTAATCGAACAAAAGAGACTTACGATGTCAATTCGCTTTCGGATTTATGACAGAGGAAAAAATACAGTTGGTTGATATTTCCCTTTGTTTTATGAGCATTCCTGATAAGGAAAAATGCTCATTCAAGGACACTCTGGATTTGGTTATTAGTTATTAGGTTATTGCGCGAAATGCCCCCTGACATGCATTTGTAATTGGGTTATTGAGTTACTGTGCGAATGCCCCCCTGAAATGCATTAGTTATTGAGTTATTGAATTACTGCGCGAATGACCCCCTCATATACAAAACGCACTGCACCATGTTGCCCTTGTCCCTCGCAATAACTTATTAGCTCAATAACCAATTATTGAGCAACCCATGAAAAGATTGCTCTTCATCGGTTTGCCCTTGTTCCGCGCAATAACTCAATAACCCAATAACTAACAACCCGATAATCCTACATTCCTATATTCCTTTAATCCTAAAAACGAAAAAGGCCATCCACATGGGACAGCCTTTTCAAACTAGATATAAATTTTATCTCGCGTGTTGTCTCTCGACTACCACTGCTTCTTTTTTCCTTTGCTGTAGCTTCCGCCATTGGCGCTACCACTGTAACTCTTCTTGCGATCTCCGCCATATCCTCCACGGTCACGGTCACGGCTTCCACCACCATCACCTCCGCGATATCCGCCGCGATCACCACCACGATCACCACCACGATCACCGCCACGATCACCGCCACGATCACCACGCAATCTCGTGCGAGGAATTCCGGCGTCGCGATTGCCACGTGACTCAACACGTACAGTTCTTCCGCGGTATTGTGCACCGTGAATAGCTTCAACAATTTTGTCTACAACTTCACTGCGAACTTCAATCAACGAGAATGTATTCTTAAGATCAGTCCATGAAATTTCCTGTGCGTTGATCTCGGCATTTTCTGCGATAAATTCTTTCAATGTGTTGTTATCGAATCCATCGAGCTCGCCGATGTTCATGTACATTTTCACAAGACCCGGAGTTGAAGCTCGGCGGTCGTCGCTCTTGGTGTTCATGTTAAGATCCGGTGCATTGCGATAGTATTCAGCGAAGCGATTGAATTCAATCGAAACAAAACGCTTGATGATATCTTCTCTCGATAATTCTTCCAATTCAGCAAACACTGATGGCAAGTAACGCTCTATAGTTTTTTCATCTACTTCAACATTGTGAACTTTCTTCACCAAAGCCATCAATTGTTGCTCACACACATCAAATCCTGTTGGAATTTGTGCTTGTGCAAACTGACGCTTGATGATCTTTTCGATCTGACGAATCTTGTGCATCTCTTTGCTGTGAACAATCGCAATACTCACACCGGTCTTACCGGCGCGGGCTGTACGTCCACTTCTGTGAGTATAACTTTCTATTTCATCAGGAAGATTGTAATTGATTACGTGAGTAACATCATTCACATCAATACCTCTTGCAGCTACGTCGGTAGCAACCAACATCTGCAATGATCTGCTGCGGTAACGCTTCATTACGAAATCGCGCTGTGCCTGTGACAAATCACCGTGCAAAGCATCTGCGTTGTAACCGTCTTTGATCAACTGATCAGCGATCTGTTGTGTTTCTATTTTTGTTCTGCAGAAAACAATCGCGAAAATTTCAGGATTGTAATCAGCAATTCTCTTCAACGCGAGGTAACGATCTTTGGCATGAACGACATAGTATAAGTGTTCGATGTTTTCGTTGCCGGAGTTCTTCGTTCCAACAGTTACTTCGAATGGATTGTTCATGTAACTGCGTGAAATGCGCAGAACTTCGTTCGGCATTGTTGCAGAGAACAACCATGTGTTCTTTTCTTTTGGTGTACGAGAAAGAATGAGATCAAGATCATCCTTGAATCCCATAGTGAGCATTTCATCTGCTTCATCAAGTACAACAAATTCAATGCGCGAAAGATCTACGATATTTCGCTCGATCATATCCACCAGTCTTCCCGGTGTAGCAACAACGATTTGTGGACCTTTACGCATCTCGCGTATTTGTCCGTCGATACTTGCGCCACCATAAATTGCTACGACTTGAGCGCCGGTAACATATTTAGAGTAGTTCTGAATATCGCGTGTAATTTGCATACACAATTCGCGCGTTGGCGCCAGGATGAGGGCCTGTGTATGACGATTTCCAAATTCCAGCATATCAATGAGTGGAAGTCCGAAAGCTGCTGTCTTTCCGGTTCCGGTTTGGGCGAGGGCCACTACGTCTTGATTTCCTGCCATCATAACAGGTATGGCTTGCGCCTGTACAGGGGTTGGCGTTTCGAAGCCTAGCTCCGAAATAGCGCGCATCACAGGCTTACTCAGCCCGAGCAATTCAAAATTGATCATGAATAATTATTAAGTAAATAAAATGGTTGTCTGCTTTCACGAATTTGAATTTGACAACCATTCTTCGAAGAACACTCCGCGCCGTGCGCGGGACAAGTGAAGATGTGAAGTAAAACCCGCCTTTGTGAAAGGCCGGCAAAAGTAATACATCTTTTCTCTATTCCAATACAAATCAATGATTTATTATTGATGAATGTCATTAATTGAAGCTGTCAAATGCCGATGACTCTTATATATGCGTTTGTTTCAACTGAATCTCAAAAAAATTGCTTTTCAGATATCGCTAAATGATTTCATTGAGCAATCAGCAAATTTTCCATTTTCAACTTTCAATTTTCAACTTTCAATAGACTTAGTGCAACTTTCAATTTGTATCCTTTATATTTACCTTCATAACACGATGTAAATGAAAAATTACTCCTTTGTCATTTTCTTGTTTTTCCTGTCAAGTGCGGCATACGCACAAGTGAATTTCAGCGAGAACATTTCCCCGCTCATATATAATCATTGCACCAAGTGTCACCGCGAGGGTGAGATTGGACCTTTTCCACTTACCAACTATTCTGAGGTCGTGGCTAATGGCTCGAGTATCGAATATGTAACTGCGATAAAATATATGCCGCCATGGCGTCCTGATCATACATACAGTCACTTCATGGGTGAGAATATTCTTACTGACAGCGAAATTCAAATGATTTCAGATTGGGTGGCCGGTGGTATGCCTCAAGGAAATCCTGATCTTGAAGCACCAATGCCGATCTTTCCAACAGGCTCGCAAGTGGGTGTGCCTGATCTCGTACTCACAATGTCTGAACCTTATCACCACTTCGGTACGAACAACGATCAATATCAAATTTTTGTTCTTCCAACCGGCCTTACTTCTGATAGAGATGTGGAAGCAATTGAGGTAAGAGCAGACAACAAATCGATTTGTCACCATGCCATTCTTGGTATTGATACAACCGGCGCTGCAGCAGCTTTAGACGCCGCTGATACAGAATATGGCTACACTGAGTTTGGCGGTTTCGGGTTCGAACCTGTGGATCAGTTTTTCTCTGCGTGGGTGCCAGGAGCTTCGCCTCTGGTTTATCCGCCAACTATCGGAAAGAAATTATTTGCGAATAGCGATTTGCTCATGCAAATGCACTATGGTCCAACTCCAATCGATGAATATGATCAATCAAGTGTGAACATATTTTTTTCTGATGATCCTATCATCAGATATGTGAATACATATCCAATTTCGCCCTATAACCTGGATGAACCTTTTATTATTCCTGCGAATCAGGTCAAAACGTTTCACGGTACGTTAGATATTACTTTCGATGTGTCGCTAATCGGTATCGCGCCTCATGCACATTTGCTCGGCAAGAGCTATGAAGTTTACGCAGTTAGTCCGAATGGCAATGACACAATCAATTTGATCAAAGTTCCTGAGTGGAATTTCAATTGGCAGGGATTGTACGCTTATCCAAACATGATACACTTGCCGCAGGGATATACTGTTCATTGTATTGCGCAGTACGACAATACAACAGCCAATCCATTCAATCCGCACAATCCACCACAGTTCACTACATGGGGAGAAAGCACCTCTGATGAAATGTATCTGTGCTATTTGCAGTTTGTTCTTTACTTGCCTGGTGATGAAAACATTTCTCTTGCTGGTCCAGACAAAAATGATCGAATTGTTTATCCTGTGAATCAGCTTTTTCCAAGTTATCCAAATCCAACTTCCGATCGTTTTACAATTGGATATAGTTTGGATCAAGCGAATGATGTGGATGTTTCGATTCATGATATTCAAGGTCGATTAATCAAGCAAGTATTGACCGGGGCGCATCGTGGTCCGGGAAAGAATAAGGAAACTATTGACATTGGTGAATTAAGTCCGGGTGTTTATCTCTATCGATTGCGCGTTGGAAATTTTGAACAGTCTCACCAATTAATTATCACCAGATAAATCAAAGAAAATAATCAGAAGGAACCTCTGAATTTCAGGGGTTCTTTTTTGTCTATGCGCATCAATAAAAATTAAACTAAATATAGTATGTATGAACTTTTAGAAGAGACCGTAGAGTGGTTGAGAAACAAAGGCGTTACTGATCCGGAAGTGGGCATTGTTCTCGGAACAGGACTCGGAAATATGGCCGAATTGATAGAGCAAGAGAAGCAATTCAGTTACAATGTCATTCCCAATTTTCCGATTGCAACGGTAGAATTTCATTTTGGAAAATTGATTTATGGAACGCTTGCTGGGAAGAAAGTGCTCGCTTGTCAAGGACGCTTTCATTACTACGAAGGACATAGTATGGATGAAGTTGTAATGCCGTTGCGTGTGATGAAGATGCTCGGTGTGAAGAATGTATTGTTGTCCAATGCTGCAGGTGCTGTCAATCTGGATTTTCAAAAAGGTGATTTGATGATGATTGATGACCACATCAATATGCAACCTGACAATCCATTGCGTGGCGAAAACATGGATGAACTTGGCCCAAGATTTCCTGATATGTCTGAACCTTACAACCACATGCTCAATACTAAGTTGAGAGAAATCGCGAAGTCAAATAATATCAAGTTGCAGGAAGGTGTTTATGCTGCAGTGCCTGGACCTATGTTGGAGACACGTGCTGAATATCGCATGCTAAAAATGATTGGCGCTGATGCAGTGGGTATGAGCACTGTTCCCGAGGTCATAGCCTGTAATCACATGAGTCTTCCTTGTTGCTGTATTTCTATCATCACTGATGTGTGTGATCCTGACAATTTGAGCAAGATTAGTATTGATGAAATAATCGCAACTGCAAAGGAAGCAGAAGGGAAATTATCTGTCATCTATCGTGATCTTATCGCTTCGCTCTGATTTTGCAATTCCCCAATATATAATGTACCGTTTGGTATGTTAAATCATCCTATATAAAAACCCAATAATAAATTTTGCATAAATTGCACTACATAACCCCCAAAACTCTAATTCAATGAAAGTTCTTAAGTTCTTATTGTACACAGTGGTCATACTGTTCGTTGTTTATCTGGTAATGTGCATGATGGGCCCAAAAAAGATGGCAATGGAAAAATCTCAAATGATCGATGCACCTCCTTCAGCGGTTTTTAGCATCGTTGCTGATTTTAATCAATGGCCAGAATGGAGCCCTTGGGCAAAGCTTGATCCCAAAATGACTCCAACCGTAACCGGTGACGCTGGTATGGTTGGACACAAAATGGAGTGGGATAGCAAAGTGAAAAATGTTGGCAAAGGTTCTCAGACAATCAAGGAAGCGAGAGCTGATGAATACATCAAATCTGAACTGGTCTTCGCTGAATGGGGAACAAGTCATGCAGAATTTAAACTTGCACCTGATGGTGAAGCAGGAACAAATCTCACCTGGACGATGGACGGTGGTGACCTGCCTTTCATGGCCAGAGGAATTGTAATGCTCATGGGTGGAACTGCTTCACTTGAGAAGGATTACACTTCGGGATTGACTGCGATTAAGGCCATCGCCGAGGCAAAACCTAAAGAGCCTGTTGTGAAATACGAAATCGTGGATATGCCTGCTCAATGGTATGTCGGCAAGATGCACAATGGTGTTAATGAAAATCAGATTGATTCGGCTATGATGGGACAAGCTTTTGGTGAAATAGGAAAATTCCTTGGCGGTATGGATAAGGCAGCCGGTGCTCCAATGTCCATCGCACACAACTACAATGAAGATGCTCACACAATGGATCTCGAAATTGCCATTCCGGTTGCTTCGGAAATGAAAGCTCCAAAGGGCCTTACCAGCGGAATGATTCCTGCCGGTAAATCTGCAAAGCACGTTTATTATGGTCCATACGAAGGTACCGGAATAGCGTGGGGTAACTTCATGAATACTTTGATGAAAACTCACAAACCACGTTGGTCTGGTTATGAAGTTTATGCGAATGACCCGACAACGGTTAAGTCGCCTTCAGAAATCGAAACTTGGTTAATCCAGCCTGTTGAGTAATCACTAAAAAAAAATAGTAATGAGAGGCTGTCCATTTGGGCGGCCTCTTTTTTTGTGTGATGAGTTACTGGTTATTGGGTTACTAAGTTACTGCGCGAAGTCCACCATGATCATTGGAGTGAGATTGGATGTGTTGCCATTGGCCCACACAATAACTTAATAACCCAATAACCAATTACTAGCCACTAATTCCTAACCCCTAATTCCTTTCCCGCTATACTTGCCACCCCAATGACCAGCCCTAAAGATTCCAAAGGCATCATGTACATGCTCATCGCAGTGGTATTCTTCGCTGTGATGAATGCGCTTGCGAAAGCATTGCCTCACATTCCATCTCATGAACTTGTTTTCTTTCGTTCGATAGTAGTCTTTTTCGTTTCGCTTTGGTTTGTTCTAAAATTGAAATTGCCTATACTTGGAAACAATACGACATGGCTTGTATTGCGCGGTGTGTCCGGACTTTTGGCGTTGCTGCTTTTTTTCATGACGCTGAAGAATATGCCTTTAGCGAGTGCAACATCGCTGCAATATCTCTCGCCGATATTTACTGTATTCTTCGCTGCGCTGATGAACAATCAACCTGTGCGACGCATTCAATGGTTGTATTTCGCAATAGCATTCATTGGTGTGATGATGATCAAAGGTGTGGACGAAAGATTCAGTTATGGATGGTTGGCTGTTGGAGTAACAGCTGCAATCATAGCGGGGTTCGCCTACAATTCAATCATCAAGTGTCGCGAAACAGATCACGCATATACTATTGTTATACATCTCACATTCATTAGTATTCCGGTGACAGGAATCTGGTGTCTTTATGATTTTGTAATGCCCCACGGTAGGGATTGGTTATTGCTCGCTGGCATGGGCATCAGCACACAGTTCGCACAATACTATAGCACACGCGCTCTCATGACCGCCAACGCTGCTGCCATCACACCCTGGAATTATACCGGCGCCATCTTCGCTGTAGCTATTGGCTATTTTGTATTTGATGAAACTTTCGGACTGCTTGCCTTCGCAGGAATACTCGTCATCATTCTTTCACTCGTACTCAATTCACGATTGAAGGAAATAAAGTCGTTGGAAAAGGTGAAGGCTTAATAGCATTTATTCTACTTGGTCACCTCTATCACCACTCCAAAAACTTCTGCGCTTCTTAAATCTGTATTGACCTGAATTTGATTTCCCCCGGTCATTGTCAC
>JAYTOA010000214.1:0-3013 GCA_043748015.1 Flavobacteriales bacterium | reverse complement strand
ACGAAAATCCTAGGAAAGCCGTATGCGGGAAAACTGCACGTACGGTTTGATGAGGGGGCAGGCAGGATGAAAACTGTTCATCTTGCCGCTCTACTCTACTGTGAAAAAATATATAAGAAACTATTGCACGAGAAGCTTCTTCACCCAGTGCTCATTATCGGCTATAACGTTGAGAGAATAAACACCCGTCGGCAAATCAGTTCCAATCACGAAATTGCTTCCCGACATGAAATGTTCATCACTCACAAGTCTTCCAGCTGCATCAAAAATGCGAACATCAATATTGTTCTTCACCGTTTCAAATGCAACCATTATGAGATCACTCGACGGATTGGGATAGATCGTCATTGCCGATGCTTCACCTTCATGAACGCCTGCACATGCATCCACATTGAAAACAAAAGCATCAGTGAAGCTGCATCCGTTCGCTGTTGTGGCTGTGAGGATCAAAGCCTGTGCACCGAGATTCCATGTATTGCTTTGTATAATAAAAAACTGATTCACGCTTGCATCTTGCCACTCATAAGTAAGACCCGGAGGAGCTGTCACGATCAATTGATCATAGATACAAATCGTAGTGTCATTGCCGAGGTTGAATGAAAACGAATTCTGAGAATTCAATTGATATGTCTGATTCCAGTTGCAACCATTATCGTCTGTAACTACCACCGAGTATGAACCGGAATTAAGGGAGGTCAAATTGTTCGACGCGCCGGTAAAATTGTTAGGACCAACCCAGTTATAAGTGAATGGCATGGATGCACCGGCAGCAGATATTGTAATACTGCCATTGCTGCTCGAGTCACAATCAGGGCCAACACCGGTAATGGCGACGTTCCAGGGCGCAGGTTGAGTAATCTGGAATGTCTGAGTGTAGCTTGTACCACAAGAACTGATGGCTGTGATCGTGTATGAACCCGGACCAAGATCATTGACCGTATTATTTTCACTGGTATATCCATTAGGTCCTGTCCAAGTACTGATAAAGTTTGAACCTGTTCCTGCAAAATAGGGTGTGATTGAACCCGTAGGATCGGCACCCTTTTGAAGCGGACAATTGATACTGTTTACCTGTGCATTCAAAGTTACCGCTCCTGTATATGTTGTCACGGATAAATAAGCTGTACCCAAAGCGCCTTCCCATCCATCAAGCTGGATGTAATAAGTATCACCGGGAATCAAGCAGGAAGCGTGCATTCTTGAAGAGAATCCATTAGCAACACTGCAGCCGCCAGGCATATCATCGTTCGCTGCAATCAACTGAAACGTAGAAAAATTCTGGCAATCCGTTGCGTGGTAAAGTGCAAGCTGTGTGTCAAATCCAGCACTTCCTGAGTTACAGGTGGTGATTTCATAAGCTACATTTTCGTCGGCAACAAAACGCGCCCAAACCGTGTTAGACACTGTTCCATCTCCGCACCAGAATCCAAAAGTTCCGCAGCCTCCGGCAGGTGGTTGTGGTTCACCTAGCTGCGCAATCGCCGTGTTATTGGTCATTTCAACTGCAGGGCCGTCGGGAACAACATCTGTAGCTCCGCATGGTGAATCGTTGAACGGCAAGCCATTGATTCCTGCTACAAATGTCCAGGTATTGCCATAACCACTGCCTACATATGAATGACTGAAATTCGAGTCGTCATATAAAACAAATGAAAGCCCACCATCTCCGTAACTGTCTACGTAAATCAAATCGTAGCTGACACCGTAGGATAAACAAATCGGCCCAACAAAAACAGTGGTGTTATCTGGATATCCGTCATCACCATTGGCTGGCGGTGTTCCGGTGCAGCCTACTAATGTATTGCTGCCAAAAGCGATTGTGCCATCGCCGCAATCGTTTCCGGTGGGCACAAGTTCCCAATACGTTTCTTGGCCCCATGCATCCACGTTGACGTTCATAGTGAGTGCCACTTCTCCGTTGCCGCATTGAGCATAGGTGGATGACAAAAATGAAAAAGTGAAGACGCTTAATAGTAGAATTGATCTCATGCGGAATTTGGTTTGTGTCAAATGTAAAGTTGAGATGAACTAATCAAGAAAGTTTTTTCATCACTTTGAGAATTCTATTCTTCTGACTTTCCTTTTCAAGCGTCGAAACTCTCTGCTCAAGCACATCGCGAAATTGCTTTTTAGTTTTTGCAATGATCACCGGCAGCACCAATTCCGAATACATTGGAAATTGATTGTTAGGACTTGCACTTAACTGTTCCAGCAACAGCACGCAAACATCATCAGTAAATGTTTTGTCAGCTGCAACTTTCACCATTGCCTTCATCAGATTGTCCTTGGCGATGACGGAATCACAATTCGAAGCTTTGATCAATTCCGGAAGATCATTGAATATGCGCTTGGTTTTCAAATGTGCGAATGATTGTATAGCGGTAAACGCACCCCAAATCATTCTCTTATTTTTGTGCGTGGTGCAGGCTTTGAAAACGTGATAATGTTCGGCTATTAACTCAGGTTTTCTTTCTCCAATTTCATAGAGCACTTTGATCACATCACTAAAAACGTCTACCTTCTTGTGATCGAGCAGAGTGACCAATTCGACAACAGCGTTCTTGTCATTTGAGATAACAATCTTTTGAGCCAATGCGATGTTGGGCGCTTCGTCTCGCTTGCCGAGAGATGAAGCGAGTTGTTCAATGATGGGCATGAAGCGAAAATACATAGATATTGAGTGGGTCAAATATTTGATGATTTGAAGATTGTTCGCAGGCTACACATTGCGATTGAACAAAATCCTTCATCCGCAAATTCGTTCTTCTACAAAAAGAAAATTCACGCAAACCAGGATCCGGCAACTAAACCCATTCCGCTTCTCCCGGCCATCATCGATTAAATCCCATCACACAAAAAAAGAAACGACGTTTGCGATCACTAAAAAGCCCTGCAGCCAGCACGGCTTTTTGGCTTTCACTGAAAAACTAAAAACTATCGTAATCGATTTGAATCTTAAGACTCCACTAACTCCAAAGTATGCATTCGGCCTTAACCAAAATACGCCATGTGG
>JAYTOA010000213.1:0-4041 GCA_043748015.1 Flavobacteriales bacterium | reverse complement strand
CAAAAAGAGGAATAGCTTATTCATAATTTTCACTGTTTTGGTGAAGGTGGATATGGTTGATGGCTGTGCTTCACAAAGCTAATCGAACTGAGGTGGTTGCCTATTACACTCTACTGCTTTTCATTTAAAATGTAAAATCCGCATGAGAGCGGATCATGCGGATTTTCAATTTGCAAAAAAAGATTCACGCAATCAATGTATGACTACGAAAGTTTTCAATTGTGTTTCCCCACTGGCGTACGTGCATTTCAAATAGTAGGTGCCGCTTTCCAATTGTGAAGTGTCAATGCTTACGTTATTAGGCGAAGTGAATTTATATGCGGAAATTGACATCACCAAAGTACCAAGTGGATTCAATACATCTAACGCTTGTAATTCGCTAATGCCCACTGTGCGAATGGTAAGTAGGTTGCGAGCGGGGCTCGGATAGATTTGTAATGATGGCGATGCTTGTTGTGGATTTTTCTTTACAAAATGATTCGATGTAAGAGCGTTGGATGACCTTGCATTGGCATGATACGTATTTCCTCCAAGTCCTTCACAAAATGCAGATAATTCTGCCACTGAAACAATTGGAGTCGGTGAGGATGTTTCCTGCACAAGGTCTTCTAATTTCAAAGTGAAGCCGGATGGGATAATCACGTCACCATGCACGATAATACTGTTTTCAGATTTGAAAACAACCTCGGTGACATCATTTGATTTTGATTGATTGCCTAATATCTCAATAAACGTTATTGCGCTTGGCATAATCGCAGGACTGGAAGAAGGCGGATTCAAATATTCACCGCCTATTGTATTCATGTCAGCTAATTGCCAATTTTTTTGCCCGTAGTATGCGATTTGTTGCATATCATACGATCCTATTGGGTTGGGATTTTGAGTTGATGACCAAGGGATTTGAAATTCGCTATTGACCTGATTTTGTTCTTCTTCAATAAGTGGATATCGTACATGCTGATAAACAACTTCATTTCCATTTGAGTTGACTTTGATTTCAAATAGTAGATCAATGAATCCAATAGACAACTGATAGGGATCAGACGAAGAAGGACTGTTAAAGTTGACTTGACGCAAGGTGTTCAATTGTTTTTCATCAATAATGGCATCAAAAATTTCGCTAGGGTATTCGCCACAAAATCCCAATTGCGGACTTTCCCACCAGCAGGTTACTTCATTTGGATTTCCATTTTCCCAGTTATGAACCCAGTTACGCGGATAGTCCCGCCATTGTTGAGTTGTAGATGTGGTAAGCTCAAAAACCTCGGTATTGAAATAGTCAAGATCAACATACTTACTGGAATATGAAAAAGCGGAACTAGATTCATAGAGCAACTCAGATTCCGCAAGATTATTGACGTGTGTTGAATAATGGAACATGTAATTGTATGGATCTACTTTAATGTATCTATTTGTGAAGTCAGCTGCTGGAATAATATAACAATTAAAACTGTTAACATCTGCAGGGCCACTGCCGTCATAAGAATACACTTCTGAGCCTTCCGGCGCAATGTCTTGAGTATTTCCCCGAAGCGTCAATGACGCTTTGACTTTCACTTCTGCATCGTTAAGCCCTATGACGGGATTATATACAATTTTCAATGGTTCACTTAATCTGAATCTGTAGGTGTTATGATTTTCAGAGTAGGTAATTCTCTCCGTAGTAAAAGGCCCTGGCAATTCCGCATTTTGAAAATTAGTGCAATAGCATGTGTTATCGCAGTAAGTGTTTACCCATGGCTCACCCTCAATAATTTCCATCTTGTGATAAATGTCGAACTTTGGAGCCTGCAACACGGCAAATAATCCCAACACTTCATTGTAAACGGGATAATTCTGTGCATCCACACCCTCAAATGTTACATCATTTTCTTGAATAGGATAGGTGCCGGGGTTGAGAAGGTTGACTGTTTCTGTGTTGCCGGGTGGTGCGGTTTGTAAATTAATATTTAAAGACGAATATGATGATGAAGGTGTAATGCTGAACTTGTTTTCATTTTCACCAACTTTTATTGCTGATGATGAGAAACTCTGCGCTACTGGCATGTGCTGCTGACAAAAGGAAACAATCTCTTCCAAGTCAACTGTATAATGATAATTATCGGGATTGTAACTCCAACTGGAGGCCGGCAAAATTCCCCAAGTAGTTTCTACATCATTTAAGAAATCTGCACTCACGCCGCTGCTGCTAAATCCCCATTGATTGCGCATATCAACCGCATGTTGTGCCGCAGCATCTATTTCTGCTGCGCTTATCACATTGGATTCTGCATGAGCCAAAGCCTCTAGCAATGCCAGCGGTGAGTACACCCAGTTGAGCCAGTCGGAATAGAATCCATCATTGGCCATACGCTCTAAATATTTTTCTGCAACCACACGTGCATACTCCACATTTTCAGTCATGGTATGGAATGTAATCATACGCGGTGCGACAGGGATGATTGTAGATTCCTGATCAAGACCATCAGTAGTCATCAAGTCAATATTTACTTCTTCAAAATCTTCATTTGATAATGCGATTTGTGTTGATTCAATAGGTGTAAACACCAACTGAAGTCTGCTATCATAAAGACACGTGCATGGGTCGTAAGCAACTTGAAAGTCAACATGGAACCATTCGTTGTGGTTGCTAGGTAAGATGGCATAAGAACTCACCACCGGAACAATAGTTGTTTGATCAAGGGTTCTGTCTAAAACGTCATTGTAGCGGAAAAGTCCGGAGTATTCAAAATCCTCATTGAATTTCAACGCGACACTTATTTCGTCAAAATTTGGTTCGACAAATTTTGCATTTGCAAAGAGTCGAATTATGCTTCTGAATTTATTATACAATATTATGTATGGAATGTTGCTGTTTTGACTTGTATAGAAAGCTTCATCCGGGTAATTGCCCAAATTGAAGAAAAGCAATTCCCAGCCATCCTCTGGATAGACATCAAGTTGGGACAAATCTGCGTCTGCTAAATAATAACAGAGTCCATTGCTTTCATTATATGGATTCAGCATACTGCCTATGTTGTAATAATCATTCATGTTCGAAAGAGGAATATCTAATAACACGTTATTTGCAGCATGTTGAAACCAACTGAAACTGTTGATATAGTGTACATTTGGGGCAGATTGATTTGAGGCCGTTGAGGGATTTGTTGCAACGCCGTTCGGTTCGCAAACTTGAGCATTGCTCTTAAGAAATGAAAGAGAAAGAAGAACCACAAGTATATGTTTCATTTTTTTTGCAGTATTAGTTAATTCTATGTCCATTGAAAAGATGATACACTCTGGGTTCATTTTGATTTGTATACAACAACAGCGAATAATCAATAAATATGTTTTGTAAAGTGCTATCCAATTTTGCTTTTCCAATTGGCATAAAGCAGGCACCAGAAAATCCATCAAATCGCAAATAATTATCGAGCCTCTGGAAACTGCCGTTAATACAAGTATCTGGAAGTGTCGGTTGCACTCCTGACAAGTTAAACCGACCGCATTGAGATACGCCATCTGGTTCAAAAATTAGCTCGACAACGAAGGAATCAACTGCTTCATTTTCCCATGTACCACAGTACCTTCCTGCCATAGACCCTGCACAAAAATGACGGGCTACGATTGTTTTGGTAACGGTATCGACACCGTTATCATTTGGATAACAATCAACGTCAGGATTTCTGGTCACCACAAGCTTCAGGGGAATATCTGCATTCTCAAATTGAGAACCGATTTCGAAGGTCACTTCTTGGGTGAAATAATCATCAGCGCCTATTATCCAATGATAGTTTGCGCTGTCCTGTGAGGCCTTGAGTGTAATTGTCTTGTTTGTGAAACAATAATGATAAAACTGAATTAGGGTATCAGAAGCTAATCCTGGTGTTAGACTCTGATACATAATGAAGTCTGCGCTTGTAGTTAGTGCTCCCGCACACGGATCAACCACCACCAGCGGCACATAATTCGGACAATCCGGATTCGTCGCATCTGTGCATTTTTCCTTGCAGCGACTGCAAGAAATAATCAATAGTATGCTCAACAAAAAGAGGAATAGCT
>JAYTOA010000212.1:0-21159 GCA_043748015.1 Flavobacteriales bacterium | reverse complement strand
GGATCTGCTGCAACAATTGAACTGTAAATAGTGAATGCTCCCTCATAATCACCGGAATCCATTAGGTCTGCTGCTTTTTTTCCTTGTGCAGAGTGTTCTTTCACTTTCACCTTTCTGAAATCAAATTCCTTTGATTCGAAAATAGGTGCGATATAGTTAGCTGCCAAAATTGCCAATGCATCGAATGCTTGGTCAGCAAGCGCTGAGCCGGCAGTCAAAGTTGACCATGTACCTGTTTTGGCATCCATAGTTTGCGATGCTTCTCTTGTTACATCTTTGTTGAACATGGCCAAAACCTCGCCTGTATTCACAGATATTATTTTCATGGTCAAAGTAGCACGCACTTTACGAATTCTTTTGTTTGTTCCTGATTCCATGTTTTCTGTCCAACCAACGGTTCCGCTAATTATGGCATCAATACCTAGAATTTTTCCTACTTGTGCCGCTTGTGAATCATCAATGACTCCGGACATACTCAGTCTTTGTTCTTTAAGGATTCTTTCCATTTCGGTGCGCTCTACAAAAGAGAAAATATTTGTCTTGACTCCTTTCTGTTTTGTCTCTCCATCAGCTTGTTTGAAAACACCAATACTCACTTTTCCAATGCCGCGCTGATCTTGCATCCATAGCTGGATGAGCTGATTCGTCATTTTTTTTCCTCTACCATCGTATTGATTATAATATGTATGATTCGTTTCCGTAAAATCGAGCACTGCGACGCGTTGAACTCCTGCAAGTGGCATGTCCGGTGCTTTGATCAGAAAGAAGGGTTTTTGCGCCTGCGCTAGCAAGCCTGTCAGCATAATTGCTATGAATATAATTTTTCTCATTTGTTTGGGTTGAATTTATTGAAGCGCGAAAGTAATTGGAGGTTATTGATTCAGCAAGTTCATTTTTTACTGAAGTGACGAATAATCCATTTTCGTATTACCGCTCAATAGGTCGGATATTTGCCTGCTCATTTGCGTATCATCGTTTCACTATGAATTATCTTTCTGTAGAAAATCTTACCAAGTCCTTTGGCATTCAACATTTATTCGAAAATCTTAGTTTCGGTATTGATCGCGGACAAAAAATCGCTTTAGTTGCGCGCAATGGCGCCGGTAAGAGTTCGCTTTTTCGCATTCTCGTAGGATTGGATACGCCCGACTCCGGTAGTGTTACTTATAATAAAGAGGTGCGTCTTGGTTTTCTTTCCCAAGAACAAGAACTGGACGATAAGCGAACAATCCTTGATAATATTTTTGAAGCAGACAGTCCGAAAACGAAGGCTATCGCGGCTTATGAGAAGGCTGTGGAAAGTCTGGATGAGAAGGAAATGGAGCGCGCACATGATGCAATGGATCGCAACAACGCCTGGGACTATGAAGCACGCGCTCGTGAAGTCTTAGGAAAACTCGATATTCATGATCTCGATCGTATGGTTGGATCTTTGAGTGGTGGACAAAAACGTCGCATTGCTTTGGCAAAAGTGTTGATTGAAGAACCTGATCTTGTATTGCTCGATGAACCTACAAACCACTTGGATCTGGAGATGATCGAGTGGTTGGAAGAATTTCTTTCGCAATCGAACATGACGATTTTCATGATCACACACGACAGGTATTTTCTAGAGAATATCACCGACGAAATTCTGGAGATGGAAAACAAAACTATCTATCGCTACAAGGGAAATTTCTCCTACTACCTCGAGAAAAAGGCAGAGCGTGAGCAGTTGGATAGTGTTGTGCGCGGCAAAGCGGAAATGCTTTACAAAAAGGAGTTGGAATGGGCGCGCAAAATGCCACGTGCAAGAACTGTGAAGAGCAAATCACGCATGGAGAGTTTTCATGATCTGAAGGAAAGTCTTGTGCGAAGCGATGATCCGAATGCAATCGAGTTGGAGATCAACATGAGCCGGATGGGAAGTAAGATTGTTGAATTTCACAAGGTGAAGAAGAAATTTGGTGAGACAACGGTGCTGGATGGTTTTGATTATGTATTCAAGAACAAAGAGAAAATAGGTCTGGTGGGAAGAAACGGAACTGGTAAGACGACGTTTCTCAATATGCTCACCAAGCGAATGGAACCGGATGGCGGAAAAGTAGTCGTGGGTGAAACAATTGTTTTTGGCTATTTCGACCAACAAGGTGTAAAGTTGAAAGATGGTCAACGATTGCTGGAATGCATTCGTGAAGTAGCTGATTATATCCCGTTGACTAAAGGCAAAACGATAACGGCATCACAAATGCTCGAGCGTTTTATGTTCCCACGCAGTTCGCATGCAACGTTTGTAGAAAAGTTGAGCGGTGGTGAAAGAAAGCGTTTGCAATTGTTGCTTGTGTTGATGAAGAATCCAAACTTTCTCATCCTCGACGAGCCAACGAACGACCTTGATGTCTTTACGCTCGCAGCACTAGAAGAATATTTGCTCTATTATCCGGGTTGTCTGCTCATCGTAAGTCACGATCGCTACTTCCTGGATAAACTCGTCGATCACATTTTTGTACTTGATGGTGAAGGTCATGTGAAAGACATTCTTGGTAATTATGACACTTACCGCAGAATTGAAGAACAAGATGCCGCGCGAAAAGCCGCGTTGAAGCGTGAGATCGTCGTGAAGAAAAATACACCCGAAGCAAGAGCCGAAGCGCAAAAAGCGAAGATGTCATTCAAAGAAAAACATGAATTCGATCAGATCGAAAAGGAAATTCCTTTTTTGGAAAAGGAGAAACAGGAACTCGAAGAAAAACTCAATGCCGGTTCATCTGATCATGATGAGTTGCTTTCAATCACAAAGCGATTAGGAGACGTGGTGAAAGATCTGGATGAAAAAGGATTGCGTTGGTTAGAGTTGAGCGAGTACGCTAGTTGATTATCACAATTTGCTCGAATTTATTTTATAATAGAGCCTTCGGTTTGACGAAGGTATTTATGGCCACGAAGTGGCCGTGAATACCTAACCATTGTGCGAACATTGTTATTCAGATCGAAGTGAAGAATCTTCATTGGCTTACCTCAAGACTAATTTTGAATAGACAGGAGATTGGAATTTGGATTTATGTTAGGCGTATTCAGAAGCCGATCTTTTTTATTGAAGAACTCAACTTCTTGCAACCAAGAAATGATAATCTGAACAGCAGTAACTTTCTTTTAGAAATTTGATATAATCGACAGCCAACCCGTTCGAAATGTTTATTTTGAAGTTTTTTGTTTCCATGGTAATATGCGAATAGTCAATTTGAGTTAAAAGGTCTCACCTAGTTGTCTAAACATCTCAATTACATTCACAAATTGGACATTGAGAGCCTTACAGGCATCAGGAATTTTCACTCTATTTATTTTATTAGGTTCGCTTTTTTCTTGGGTAACGACAACTCTGTTTGACTTGTCAGCCAACACAAATGCAACAAGATGTGCATCTGCTTCGTCAGCATCCAAAAATTCCGCAAGCGCATTTTGTAAATACGCTGGAGTTCGCGATGCTGACCATGCGGCTACTTGGGTGTATTCAACCATTACATGAGACGAGTCCACGAAAAAGTCCTTTGGTAAATTTGCGGCACACCATTGCTTTAGTGCATCTTCATTCTGATATATTTCTTTTTTAACTTTATCAATACTGATAATTTTTCCTTCGAACGCTAATTGTTTGACCTTATTCCAAAAACTAGGAGCGACATCTAATGGGTAATTCGCTCTATGCGCTTCAATGAAGAAATTGCTATCAATTACATAAACACTCAATGGAATCAAAAGTGTTTAGTGAAGAAAGTTTGGAAAGTGTCGCCTTTTAAACTTGTGAGTTTATAGGCATCACGATAAAGAAGTTTGCCGGATTTGACAGCTTGATGCACGTGCGCTGCATAAGTCATGCTGAGTCGCTTTTTTGTGGTTGCATAGAAGTCACCACCTGAAGCTTGTTTTTCCTTCTTGGCGAATTCGCGATTAGAATATTCTTCGTAGAATGCATAGAATTGTGACAAACTGATTTTACCCGTGTCCAACGCTCTCCGAGCAATTACAACTTCACTTACTTTGAAATACCGAGCAGCTTGTTTAATATTTGGGTTTTGAACCCAAATAGTGTTGAAGGAAATTTCGGGTACAAGAAATTCAGCGGCAACTTTATCACAAAGCAATTCAATGGGGTCATTGGCTGGTTGCAATTTGCGGAAATCGAAACCAGCACTGTGCCCTGTCCAAATATGCGCTAACTCATGAACAATAGTGAACATTTGTGCTGCTTTACCATCGCTGTTGTTGATGAACATAAAGGGTGACATTTCATCAACCAAAACAAATCCTCGGCATTCCTCTACTTTTATGGGTCGATTGGTGCTATTTTCAACTACACCATTAAACACCATGATAATGCCAGTCTCCTCTATTTTATGCGTGAGACTATCCAGAGCATCTCGCCATGTATCATATTGACTTGCCCAATTTTCAGGAAGGCCAAGTTTGGATCTGATGTCGGCCACAATGTCTTTTATGACTGGTTTGTTGTGAAATTTACCGACAAAAGAAATTGGCTGGAACTCATTGTCTTTTAAATATTCCCTTAGCCAATCTTGTCTTTGCTGCAATAGTAAAATGGTGTCATACACATTTACACTTACACTCGTTGCTTGTGGGTTGTTAGTTCGAAAAAACGGTATTGGTAATTTTTCAATTGGTGGTTCAGGTAGAAATAGATAGCCAAATGGAAGGTGAACTTTTTTGGAAAAGGTTTCTAACTGCTTTACAGTAGGTTTCTTTTTACCTTCTATCCAATCCTGTACTCTTGGAACTTTAGCTATGAAGTCATTTAACTCATAGCCAGCGCGTGAAATTGCCCAAGTGAGTATGTCTGAATTTATATTGAACTCCGCACTCATAGTTTGACAAAGCTAATTATTGTTTTGTAGAATCTCCATCTCTTTCTGGAACGCTGTTCTCAGTTCACGCATTGTGTTGATCTGGTGCGAATTGATTTTAATTTTGACGTCTTGCGTGTGAATTCAGGCTTGTAGATTTAACATACAAATTGTCTCGCTTAGCAATGAGAAAACCCACCTTTAGATTCATCTTGAATCGGTTTCCCTCAAGCTTTTTTCAACTCCACAACGTCTTCCTTCTCACTAATCATCCACAACCCAATAAACGTAATAAGACCATTGATCGCCAGCATCTCAAATCCGAATTTGTAATTACCCATCCACATTGTACTTGTTTTATCAATGATAAACGCAATGGCCGGTGCCACGAGACAAACGACAGGAGATAGTCGATCGTTGAGAACTCTCTTGGTGAGCACTCCGAATGCAAACAAGCCAAGTAATGGACCATAAGTATATCCGGCGATATCAAAAAGTATGGTCACAATTTCTTTGTTGTCCATCACTTTGAAGAATAACACCATCAGTAAGAATACAAATGCAAACACGAGATGAACTTTTTTTCTTGTGCCTGATTTCTGCGATTCATTCTTGATCTTATCTTTTTCCATGCCGAGTATATCAATACAGAAGGACGCAGTGAGTGCAGTGATAGCGCCATCAGCAGAAGGAAACAATGCGCTGATCAATCCAACGATGAAAATTAAACTAATGATTCCCGGTAAGAATTGCATGGCAATCGTTGGAAACAAATCATCCCCTTTTACTTCTAGTCCTTTCGAAGTGGCATAAAGACTTAGCATTCCGCCTAGAAAAAGAAATATGAAGTTGACAAGCACCATGATGAAGCTAAACGTCATCATATTTTTTTGAGAGTCGCGAAGGGTTTTTACGCTGATGTTTTTCTGCATCATTTCCTGATCGAGACCTGTCATGGAAATCGTGATGAATGCGCCCCCTATGATATGCTTCAAAAAGAATTTTTTATCGGAAACATCGGTGTTGAAGATGGTCATGTAGCCGCCATCGTTCAGCGAACTCAGCGCTGAACTAAATCCAAGTCCCATGTCATCGATAATGTAGAAAACGCAAACGACTAACGCAAGTAGCATGAAAAATGTTTGCAGTGTATCCGTCCAAACAATGGTCTTCACACCTCCTTTGAAGGTGTATAACAAGATCATAATGAGTATAAGCGCAGCGGTTGCCCAAAACGGAACATGCAGTGCATCTAGTACAAAAAGTTGAAGCACGTTGATCACAAGATAAAGCCTGAGTGTTGCGCCAAGTGTACGTGACACAATGAAGAGTGTCGCGCCTGTTTTGTAGGAAAAATTTCCAAAGCGATGTTGGAGATAAGTATAAATGGATGTGAGATTGTATCTGTAATAAAGTGGAAGCAGTACAAATGCGACGACAAAGTATCCTATGAAAAATCCTATTACGACCTGGAAGTAGTGAAAGTGCGAAGCGCCGACGGTTCCGGGAACGGAGACAAACGTCACACCCGACAGCGACGTGCCCACCATTCCAAATGCAACAAGCATCCATGGTGCGGATTTATTGGCTTGAAAAAAAGTCTGATTGGTGGCGTTGCGCGATGTAACTCTCGAGATGACGAGCAGCAAGGCGAAGTAGATAAACAGTACGGATAGAACGATCGCTGGTGACATGCGGCTAATTAATGTGCAATCGTAAATCAGACTTCAGGTGTGATTTTATTTTCTCAACAAGTGAATTTGCATTGTGTATTGTATGGTGGCAGCATCAAATCCGGCTTGTTGTCACTCCTCGTTTTTCTGATGCAACAACGACCTAACTTGATTCGCCCAGACAACGTAACCTTCGTCGTTGAGGTGCAAGCCGTCATAGGTGTAGAGAGGGTTGAGTTCGCGTCCGTTCAATTCGTAGAGCGGATATAAATTGATGAAGGTGACATTTTTTTCGGTACACATTAATTCGAGGAACGCGTTAAGGTCACGGACCAATGAAACAACATAGTCATTCGCTATTTCATTTCCTCCAATATTGGTCGTAGGCAAGTTACTCTGCACATAGATTTTCGACAACGGACAAAGTTTTTGCAGTTGCGTAATGATCTGCTCGTATTGCGTTTTGATGCGATCCTGAGGAACGGATTTCAATATGTCGTTGATGCCGATCATAATGAAAATCTCCACGGGTTGCAGTTTCTCCACAGGATTTAATCGTTTCAAAATGCCTGATGTGAAATCTCCGCTGATGCCCATGTTCACTGTGCTGTCAACACCCAGGTGTCGCTTTAGATCGAAACCTTCTGTCATGCTGTCGCCGATAAAAAGGGTAGCTGTATGTGGTGGAAATTTCATTTTGTTGAATGCTTTTACATGTTGTTTCCAGATCGGCACTTTGAAATATTCGTCTTCGGTGCTCCACGCATATTTCTGTTTGGCGCAGCTGGTTGAAAGCAGACCAAGTCCCGCAAGCATTGCGTACATCAGGTTTTTAAGACGAGTGAGCGTTTTGTGCATCGGTGCAAAAATGAGACATTCCTCGTGTTCTGAGCGTAAATTCGCAACTCATTCTACACATTGAATATTCCATCGAAATACATTGAAGTGGCCGTGGATCAGGTGAGCAGTTTGCCGGGTATTGGTCGCAAAACCGCACTTCGTCTCGTTCTCGAATTGCTTAAAAGAAAACCTGAAGACATTCAACGTTTTGCCCAAGCGCTTACAGACATGCGCGAGCATACAAGGTTGTGTTCTACATGTCACAATCTGTCAGATGACGCATTGTGTTCAGTTTGTTCTTCTCCTTACCGCGACAATTCAATCATCTGTGTGGTGGCTGATATCCGCGATGTGATGGCCATCGAAAGCACGGGACAGTTTCAAGGTAAATACCACGTTCTTGGAGGAATAATTTCACCCATCGATGGTGTGAGTCCTTCTGATCTTTTCATTGAAAGCCTTGTCAGCCGAGTAGCTGCAGGTGAGATCAAAGAGATCATTCTCGCCTTGAACGCCACTATGGAAGGCGAGACGACTTGTTTTTATCTCTATCGCAAACTCGGTTCATTCGAAATCAAGATATCCTCGATTGCCCGTGGAGTCGCTGTTGGCGGCGAACTTGAATATACGGATGAGGTCACACTCGGAAGAAGCATCTTGCTGAGAACTCCGTATGAAGTTTCGCTCAAGAGGTAATTATTTTTCTGCTAAATTCCCATCTGTTCTATTTTCTCGTGATATGATGCAATTGCGCTTTGGCTGCGTTTATTTGCAGACACGGTATATCTATGAAGCTCTCCGTCATCATCGTCAATTACAATGTTCAATATTTTCTTGAACAGTGTTTGCTTTCTGTGGAGAAGGCCATGAACGGCGTGGAAACTGAAGTGTGGGTGGTTGACAACAATTCAGTGGATGGTTCAGTGGCAATGACTCAACAGAAATTTCCATGGGTGAAATTAATTGCCAATAAAGAGAACACCGGATTTTCAAAGGCCAATAACCAAGCAATGAAGCTTGCTTCCGGAGAGTATTTTCTGTTGTTGAATCCCGATACGATTGTTGAAGAAGATACTTTTAGAAAGGTCGTGGATTTTATGGATGGGCATCCGGATGCCGGCGGACTGGGCGTGAAAATGGTGGATGGCAAAGGAAATTTTTTGCCTGAGTCAAAGCGTGGTCTTCCAACGCCGCAGACTTCTTTCTTCAAAATTTTCGGTATCTCACGATTGTTTCCAAAGTCGAAATTGTTCAATAGATATCACCTCGGAAATCTCCGCAACGATGAAACACACGAGATAGAAATTCTTTCAGGTGCTTTCATGCTCATGCGCAAATCCGCACTCGACAAGGTTGGTCTTCTCGATGAAGCATTTTTTATGTATGGTGAAGACATTGATCTTTCCTGGAGGATTGTTCAAGGTGGATGGAAAAATTACTATTTCCCGGGCACTAGAATCATTCACTATAAAGGTGAAAGCACGAAGAAAGGAAGTTTGAATTACGTTTACGTATTCTACAACGCGATGGTCATTTTCGCGAAGAAACATTTCTCCGAAAACAACGCGCGACTTTTTTCTTTCTTCATTCACATCGCTATCTGGATGCGCGCAGGTGTGGCCATTCTCAGCAGATTTTTGAAACGAATGTTTTTGCCTGTGTTGGATATGTCATTAGTGCTATCCGGACTTTTTCTCGTGAAGAAGTTTTACGCTTCGTCGCAACATAAAATTTACGACAACGAATTATTAAAGTATGCATTCCTTTCATTCGCGTTGATTTGGTGCGTCGCTGCATGGCTTGGTGGCGGATACGATAAACCTATTCGACCGTTGAAAGTGATTAAACCGGTATTGATTGGTTCAGCGGTGATTCTCATTGCTTATTCACTCTTACCGGAAAGTTTGCGCTTTTCCCGCGCCATTGTTTTGATGGGTTCATTGTTCGCCATTGTCGCATTTTTTCTCGATCGTATTCTTCTCAACTTTTTATTGCGGGGCAAAAGTGGTCTCGATAAATCTATTGCACGCAGACTTGCCATCATAGGTAGTCATGATGAAGTGCAACGCGTAAAATCCATTCTCATTCAGATTCAGCAAGAACCCGGTTACCTCGCCAATGTTTCTCCCAATGAAAATTTGCGCAAAGGTGATATTGGAAACATGCAACAGCTCGATGAGATTGTGCGCATTCACAAAATTGATCAGGTCATTTTTTGCGCAGCGGATGTTAGTTCAACTGACATCATTGGAGCGATGAGCAGCATCGCCGATAAAACAATTGAATTCAAAATTGCACCTCCCGAAAGCCTTTATATCATTGGTTCCGGAAGCATAGAAACGAGTGGCGATACATTTATGATGGATGTGAATTCAGTGTCGCTCATTCAAAACAAACGTTCGAAGCGCGTCTTTGATATTTGCATCGCATTCTTGTTTATTCCTCTTTGGCCGTTTTCTTTTCTCTTCGTTAAAAGGCCCATGAGTTTTCTCTTCAATATTTTCAGTGTGTTAGTTGGTCGCCGCACTTGGGTTGGATATGCCTCTAATGATTCAAAAAACCAGAAACATCTTCCAACTTTGAAACCGGGAGTATTGCATCCTTTGAGCTCTCAGCCTTTGCCTTCACATACTTCTGATAATATTCAAAAACTCAATGTGCTTTATGCAAAAGATTATAGAGTGATGAATGATATTGCCATTGTTTTGAAAGGACGAAAAGATCTCGGTCACGTCTCTGCTATTGTATAGGTGAGTAATGTTTGTTGATATCCGCTTGCGATTTTTTTTCAATGATTTGTAGTTAGTGTATAGAATACACCCATATTTGGTCACCTTAATTCACTTTATCATATGAGAAGATTTCTACTTGTCATAATCGCAATATTTTTTATTGCCCCGGAATGGACAGCTCAAACCACAGTTAAGAAAGTCGTGCTACAAGGCTTTTGGTGGGACTATCACAACAACAATTATTCAGATAAGTGGGCAAACTATCTCGCGGATCTTGCTCCACGTCTTAAGGCGATGGGTATTGATGCTGTTTGGATCCCTCCGAGTATTAAAAATGAAAGTCCATATTATGTCGGATATTCTCCTTTTGATCAATATGATTTGGGCGATAAATATCAAAAGGGTGCGACGAATACAAGACTTGGAACGAAGGATGAATTGCTGCGCATGATCGCTATCATGCATGCCAATGGTATTGAAGTAATTCAGGATGTCGTTTTGAATCACAACAATTCTGCAGGGAGCGCAAATGGTTCTGGCGGTCAAGACCCAAACTCATACTCCATGGCGTCCAACGCGGGTTACAAGAACTTTCGATATGTGAGCTACAATTCTCCTGCAACAGATGAGAGTCAAACAAATTATTGGAACCGAAAAGGTAGATGGCCAAAAAATTACACGAATTTTTATCCAAATGCGTCAAACAATTGTACTACAGGCGACATCTGTTCTGCGTATTTCGGACCGGACATCTCTTATGAAAGTACTGCGTATGGAATCAGCAGTAATGTCCTTGGATTCAATCCTGCACAGTCTTCCAATTACATGCGCAATGGTGGTCGCGACTGGATGATGTGGATGAAAAAACAGACGGCTGTGGATGGATTTCGTTGGGATGCAGTCAAGCATTTTCCCACTTATGTTCAACAGGATTACAGCGTGAACGTGAAAAATGTTTTGCCTGCCTGGTGCAAAGGCGGACAGAATATGTTCAACGTTGGAGAATGGGTGGGAAGCAAAACAGAACTTGATAGTTATGTGAACAACGTTGCCGGCGGTGGCGATAAAATGATGGGTGCTTTTGATTTCGGGTTGCGTGCATTCGATGCCAACGGCGGACTGTATGGAATGGTTTACGGCATGGGAAATTTCAACATGGCGAATCTTCCCGGTGCACAACAAAATGAACGCGTTTCTTATTATTCTTCAACAAATACATACGTGCATCGTACTGTTCCTTTCGTAAACAACCACGATACTTTTCGTCCTCAACTGAATGCGTCAGGAAATTATTCGGGATGGAATTCTTCGCAGGAACTGTCCTCTCATATTGAACCAAACGAGCCGCGCTTGTCGGCAGCCTATGCAGCGATGCTGGCGATGGATGGAAATCCGCAAATTTTCTTTGAAGATTTGTTCGATATTGGTTACAACGGCAATCGTTACAACCACGATCCAAAATCTTCTTCAAGTCTTCCTGCTCGAAGTGATCTCATCAATTTAATGTGGTGTCATCAAGTACTTGATTTCAAATCTGGGCCATATCAGGTGCCTCACAGTAGCGCAGATTATCTCATCATTTCTCGTGCAGGTAAAGCAATTATTGGTGTCACCGATAGTTGGAGCAATTGGCAAAATCAATGGGTGTACACCAGTTTTGCTGCAGGTACTGTTTTAAAGGATTACTCAGGTGCGAATGGAAACGCAACTGTTACTGTTGATGGAAATGGCTGGGCCCCGATCAATACCCCGCCTGTCGATCCATCTTCGAACATCGCCGGCAGAAGGGGTTACAGCGTTTGGGCTCCAATTGGAAAAGACGGATCTTCATACATTCCGCCACGTGATCCTAGCACAACTCAGGAATGGGAAATGGCTGATGATCTTGGCGACAGTCATGTCTGGTCGCTCGGTCAAGGTGGTGCCATTCCGGCCTCGTCTACAAATTTCAGAACTGCCGGAAAAATTTATGTAGATCAAGGTAAACAAGTAACATACATCTTGTATCCGCAAAACGCTACCAAAAGTTTGTACATCGGACTTTATAATAATTCCGGCACTTTGCTCTCTTCAAAAGTGGGAACAGGAAATCTAACGGGTTATTACACACCGAATTTTACCGGATGGATTACTATTAAGGTGCGCAACAATGTTGCTTCGAATCCTACACAAAAATGTTGGGTGAATGTGAACTACACCGCACCGCAAAGTATTCTCGGCACAAGTTCGACGTCTGCCGAAAACACCGCTTCTGTGTGGTCTGCTAATGGAAAATCTTCTGATTGGAATGATCCTTATAACTGGGAAGAAGGTAAGATTCCAGACAGCGAAAGTCACGTAATTATTCCGGGGAATGCTTTTCCTCATCCTGCCATTGTTGACGAGGTTATCATCACTGATCTCATCGTTGAAGAGGATGCACATCTCTTCATCAATGGAAGACTGATTGTAAAAAATGAATTGAATTCCGCTGGAGAAATTTCCGGTGATGGTGAAATGATTCATCATTACGAACCCATTCTATTGAAGAGTAAAAGCACCGCTGTGTATTCTGTTTATCCGAATCCAACAGACGGCCCTGCCTTCCTTTCTATTAATGGTGTATACGACGAATTTGAAGTAATGCATCTCAATGTTATTTCTCCGGATGGACGATTGATTCAAAGCATTTCAGGTAGTCTTCAAGTCTTGAACGAAACACTCGTCCATGCCTTTGATGAACTATCTTCAGGTATCTATTATTTGCAAATTGAAACCAAGAATCCTCAAGTATTGAAGTTGGTCAAGAATTGAAAGAGACTCTGTTATGTGGTTTTTTTGAATGGTAGATTTGAAACAGCAACTACATGTCATGTTGTTGAATGTGCGCTCAATTCATCTTTAATTTGAGACAACTCAGATGACGATTTGCCTTTGCATTTTGAATTTAGCTTAACGACATTCTGAATAAACTTGCTTCATCCGCTACATTTGTACCTCAAATTAAACGAATCCATCTGTTCATGTCTCAGATAGAATTATTACTGCCCAAAATGGGCGAAAGCGTTGCTGAAGCTACCATCATCAAATGGGTGAAACAGGAAGGTGAAGCAGTGAAAGCCGATGAACCCATCATCGAAATTGCTACGGATAAAGTTGATAGCGAAGTTCCTTCTCCTGAAGATGGCATCCTATTGAAATGTCTTGTGAAAGAAGGTGACGTTGTTCAGGTTGGACAACCAATCGCTTTGATTGGTGTTGGTGCTTCAACAGCTACGGCTGCTGCTCCGGCGGCACCTGCAAAGGTTGAGCAAAAGGCGGTTGCACCGGCTCCTACCAACGGACATGTTCAAGCTGCAGTCATGGCAGAGCCTATGGCAGCGGAAGTCTTGAAGTCTGGACAGGACGGCAAATTCTATTCTCCTCTCGTTCGAAATATTGCCAAAGCAGAAAGCATTTCTGTTGCGGAATTGGAAAAAATAAGCGGTACCGGTCAAGGTGGCCGCGTGACTAAAAATGATATTCTGGGTTATGTGCAGAATCGCGGAAATGCGCCTGCACCGGTCGCAAATGTCGTAGTGGCAAGCCTACCTAAAGCTGAAGCAGCTCCAGCTGCAGCCAAGGCGAGACCAGCGATTTCTGTCGGTGGTAACGACGAAATTATTGAAATGGATCGCATGAGAAAACTCATTGCGGAACACATGGTTATGAGTGTCAATACTTCACCACACGTGACTTCTTACGTTGAAGCCGATCTCACTAACGTGGTGCTCTGGCGCGAAAGAGTGAAGAAACAATTTGAAGCAAAAGAAAAAACAAAGCTGACTTTTACGCCCATATTTATTGAAGCATTGGTGAAAGCCATCAAGGATTTTCCAATGATCAATATTTCTGTGGATGGTGACAAAATTATTAAGCGTGGCGATATCAACATGGGTATGGCCGCAGCCCTACCTTCAGGAAATTTGATTGTTCCTGTTATCAAAAATGCCGACACACTCAATCTTGCCGGCCTTGCGAAAAAAGTGAATGATCTTGCTGACAGGGCGCGTAACAATAAACTTTCACCGGATGAAATTTCTGGAGGAACTTACACCATTACCAATGTTGGAAGTTTTGGAAACGTGATGGGAACGCCTATCATCAATCAGCCGCAAGTGGCCATCATGGCGGTTGGTGCTATCAGAAAAAAACCGGCAGTTATTGAAACGCCTTCAGGTGATTTTATTGGAATTCGCCATATGATGTTTCTTAGTCACAGCTATGACCACCGAGTAGTTGATGGTGCGTTGGGAGGCCAGTTTGTTCGCAGGGTGGCCGATTACCTAGAAAACTGGGACTTGAACCGGGAGGTATAATCTTCTGAGAATTTAGTTTTGACAGTTCTGAAGATTATCTATCTTCGGGCGCGCAAACCATTGTTGACTTTACTATTTTTTTATGATGAAGAGCTTTTCTTACTCTCTCTTACTGATTGTTGCTTTTACGCTTACCTTGAAAACAGTTACTGCGGTTCCACCAAGGTTCGATTTCCACGCGAAATTCGTTGAGGCCAATCGCCTCATGGAAGAAAGACTCTGGACGCAGAGTATCAATACCTGGAGGGAAATTCTGGAGAATCAGCCCAACAATACCAACGTCAATTATAAAATTGGGTATTGCTTTTTGCAAACCGCAAACTCAAAGCTGGAAGCATTGCAATATCTCGAAGCAGCCAGCGTGAAAAAATTCAGTAAGAATTATGATGAATATGATCCTACTGAAAAACGCGCTCCTGTTAAGACATTGTTTTATCTGGGTCGCGCACAGGCTTTGAATCTTCAATTGGATGAGGCCATCGCAAGCTATGAAAAGCTTCAGAAAATGTTGGGTAAAAAACATTTGATGTATTCTGACGCAACACGTGAACTTGAAATGTGTCAAGAGGCGAAAGTGCAAATGGCAAATCCGAAAAATTACATCATCACGAACATCGGTCCTGTTGTTAATCAAGAATCGAATGATTATAGCCCGGTTCTTTCTTTGGATGAAAGTACTATGTTCTTTACAAGCAGAAGGTTGAGAGCAGACTCTACAAACTCCGCAATTCGCGATTTGGAAACAGGTGAATACAAGGAGGATGTTTATGTTTCATTTAAAAATGAAGAGGGTGTGTGGACAGAACCAGAGATCCTGAATCTGAATACTGACGCACACGATGCGACCATTTCTGTATCTCCAGATGGTCAAACACTCTTTATTTATCGAGATAATTATGGTGATGGACAGGTAATGGAAAGTGCACTTATCGGTGAGACTTGGAGCGAACCTATGTTGCTTGGTTCTGATATCAATACTTCTTCCTGGGAAACTCACGCAACGGTTTCAGCTGATGGTAAAACGTTATACTTTGTCAGCGACAGAGAAGGCGGAACCGGAAAAAGAGACATCTACAAATGTGTAAAGCTGCCAAACGATGAATGGAGTCGCGCATTGAATATAGGAACGCAAGTGAATACTATTTATGATGAAGATGCGCCTTTCCTTACAGCGGATGGCAAGACATTATACTTCGCTTCTAAAGGCCACAATTCAATGGGGGGCTTTGATATATATTATTCGAAATTAGGTGATGATAATGAATGGGGAGCACCTATGAATATGGGCTATCCTTTGAACACTGTTGATGATGATGTTTTCTTCGTTCCGATGGCCGATGGTCGCCGCGCTTACTACTCTTCGGAGAAAGATGGTGGATATGGTCTGAAAGATATTTATCTGGTTGACATGCCGGATATCACCAATGAAACACAATTAGCGGTTTTGAAGGGTTTCATTATTACGCAAGAAGGTGAAGAGCTGCCGGATGATCTCCGCATCCTTGTCACCAATAACAAAAGTGCCGAGGTTTCTGAATATCGCCCACGTAAACGTGATGGTGGTTACCTCGCGATTTTGAATCCATGTACCAGCTATCACATTGAATATTACAAAGGAAAAGAGATGATCAAAGATGATGATATCAACGTGCCTTGTGAAAGTTCTTTCCAGGAAATTGAGCGTGAGGTATTCCTTGTTCCAGTGACAATGGCTACTGGCAAACCCAAAGTTGAAGAACCACTTGTAATCGATGAACCAATCGGTATCATTCCGCCTCCGGGTGGTGTGACCGATGTCGTGAAGGATTTCAAATACGATTCAAAAAATCCAATCAATCGCCAATATATTCCCGAGAAAGGATTCGCTCAGTATTCTCGTTTCTTCGTTTATGACTTCCACCAATTCGGAGCAACTGAAGAACAATTCGCATTGTTTATTCGTGACGTCGACGCTATCATCAAAAGTGGAAAGACGCCTGTGATTACTGTTGAAGCATCGGCATCTAAAGTTCCTTCATCTAAATTCAAATCGAATCAGGATCTTGTGGATAATAGAAATAAAACAGCCCATGATCAGATTCGTGATGAGTTGATTAAATACAATAAAGTTGAAGGAAAGGATTATAATTTCGGCGAACCTAACAAACTTGTTCAGGGTAAAGAATACGAAAAGGATGCTCAGAAGAATCGCTTGATTTACGAGCAATACCAATATATTAAAGTGCGTGTTCAGGGATGAAGCGTGAGTCAGGAGATTTCACTTTTCAAAACTGCACACTAAGAATTTTCATGGTGAAAAAGAAGAAACCCCTCGGACACTCCCGTCCGGGGGTTTCTTTTGCTACCCCGGCCGACTTAAAGCCGACCGCTACTCTGTGCTGGGTGAACGCAATGTGATTTGATAATATTTTAGAAGAACAAAAAAATAATGAAACTTAATTTAAAAAGACCCCTTGCTTTCTTCGATTTGGAAACCACCGGAACGGAAATCGGAAGAGATCGGATTGTCGAAATTGCTGTGGTGAAAGTGGCAACGGACGGACAAATCACAACGCTTCCCGCTGCACGTGGAAGTGAAAATCGTTGGTTAATTAATCCGGGTGTTCCAATTCCTCTGGAAGCATCACTCATTCATGGAATTTATGATACTGATGTGAAGGATGCTCCAACATTCGCTGATGTCGCTCCCAAACTATTCAAGTTTCTATTTGATTGCGACCTCGGTGGTTTCAATTCAAACCGATTCGATATTCCATTACTCGCTGAAGAATTTTTACGCGCTGAAATTGATTTCAGTGTCGAAGGTCGTAACCTCGTAGATGTGCAGGTGATTTTTCACATGATGGAACAGCGCAATCTGAAGGCGGCATACAAATTTTATTGTGGTAAATCGTTGGATGGCGCGCATGAAGCACTTCCTGATGCATTGGCAAGCTTTGAAGTGTTCGAAGCTATGCTCGATAAATATGATGGTGTTGAAGTAGATGATGGAAAGGGAAATATTTCCGTGCCTGTTCAAAATGATATGGAGATCATTCACAACCTCTGCGAGCGCAGAAAGAAGGTTGATTTTGCAGGACATCTTGTCTACAATGAAAATGATCAAGCTGTTTTCAATTTCGGCAAGTATAAAAACATGACTGTTGAAGATGTGTTGTCAAAAGACACGGGTTACTTCAGTTGGATGATGAACGCAGACTTTCCACTTTACACTAAAAAAGTGTTGAAAGAATTGCGCGAGAAAATGAGATCATAGGCTTGCGTTCATTTCTATAAGGCAATAAAATTGTTGCATACTGAATTCTAAAAGAAGACATATTATAGTGTTGGTGAGCAATGATCTTCAGCATGATCAGCGCATCAGGAAGGTGTGCGATACACTTCTGGATTTGAATTATGAAATTCTACTTGTTGGTAGGAAGCTCGAATCAAGTACTGATTTCGTTCGTCCATATCCCACAAAAAGATTGAAGTTGTTTTTTACCAAGGGAGCGCTCTTCTATGCAGCTCTCAATTTTCGACTTTTCTTTTTTCTCTTGTTTCGAAAAACGAATGTGATTCTCGCCAATGATCTCGACACATTATTACCGGCATTTCTCATTTCAAAATTGAAACGTGTCGATCTGGTTTATGATAGCCATGAGTATTTCACGGAAGCTGAAGGCCTCACGGGCCGAGCGTTTCAGAAAGGTGTTTGGCTTAAAATTGAACGGTGGATATTTCCAAAGTTGAAGAGGGTGTATACTGTTAATGATAGCATCGCTGACAACTATCGCAACCAATACAGTGTGGATGTCAAAGTAGTTCGCAATATTCCATTGCTCACTCCTCTCGGCTTTTTGCGCTCAAGAATAGAACTTGGTCTTCCTGAAGATAAAAAAATAATCTTACTTCAAGGTGCATACATTGATCCTGATCGCGGTGGAGTAGAGTTGATTGAAGCAATGCTACTCGTGGAAAATGTTTTACTGCTGATCATTGGTTCAGGGCGCGACATAGCTAAACTCACAGCATTAGTAGATATTCTGAAGCTGGATGACAAAGTGAGGATTTTAGGTAAAATGCCTTTCGATGAATTGCGTCAATACACATCAAACGTCGACCTCGGCCTATCACTCGACAAACCTTTGCATTTGAATTATACGTTGTCTCTTCCCAATAAATTATTTGATTATATCCACGCGGGAATTCCGGTACTGGTTTCTGATTTACCTGAATTAAGAAGGATTGTTGATGATTATAAAGTCGGAATGATTGTCAAAAAAGTGGAACCATCAACAGTTGCTGAGGCGATCAATACGGCTTTAAATCATCCAGATTACCTTCAATGGAAAAGTAATTGTGTCATTGCTCGCGAGCAACTCAACTGGCAAAAAGAAGAGAAGGTGTTGAAGGAAATTTTCTTTGTAGAATTGGTGTAGCGGTTAGTTCGCATAGGCTTGTGTTTGCTGCAATATGTAGAGAATAATGTTGATGTGTGGATTTTCATTCTTCATCCGTTTTCATGCAGTAATACCACATTCAAAGAAAGTTTACCCATGAAGTAGCACTTTCAAACTTTGGGGATCGGCCTTAGAGAAAATACTTAGAAATCCTGACACCGGAGGGCTAAGGACAAATCCCTGTCTGACGATTGATATCAAAAAAGAAAAAGAATAAATTTAGCATTGCATATGGGCGCTGGACTTTTTTGAAATCAGGAGGAGTTTGAATTTCTAAGTATTTTCTCTACAGCCTTGAATTTTTTGGTTCATTTTTTTTCAAGAAAAAAAGATCGTGAAGAAGATTATTCATCGGTTCGGACGGGCATTTGCGAAATAACCAGTTAACTCAATTAAAGAAAGGTCTTTACATGCTGTCCCTTCCGAGGAATTATGAAGTAAACTTTTTGAAAAAGTATTTCCCCACTACAACAGGCAAGCTGATTGCCCAGAACAGAATTCCCATTCTCTTTTTTTTCATCCTTAATTCTTCCTTATACAGCCCGCGATTAAAACGTTTTGAGAGCCCTTGAGCGTGACATACAGCGACAATTACAGGCGCTTTTTTCCACTTAACTCGCTCTATGAATAGTTTGAGATGTAAATCGTAATCTGCAAGTACTTTGAAAGTTGTGTCAAATCGAAAGTCGTCGAAGATACTTCGATGATAGAATACCGCTTGCTGATGAAGAGTATTGCGCCAGCGAATATTACCATCGAATGTTGATGCATGAATTTCAGGAATCCGAGAGTGTAGCCGTCCTTCATTCTTCACATTGCCAAAAATAATCTTGTCATTTTTGGTTCCTGCATCAAGCATTTTTTCGATGACTTCAGGATTGTTCAGTCGATCGTCGGCGCCAAGTATATAAATCCACTCTCCTTCCGCGAGATCAAGTCCTTTATTTATAGCGTCATAAATGCCTTTGTCTTTTTCTGATTGAAATTGAGCAATGCGACCGTTGAATGATTTGATGATTTCAAGTGTACGATCAGTAGAACCTCCATCAATGATGATTAGCTCTTTGTTGGCGTGCGTCTGATGAAGTACACCCTCAATCGCTTTCTCAATGCTCTTTTCTGCATTGAAGACGGGTATGATAACGCTCACCAGCGATTGACTGCTCATGCATGAACGCTTTCAAATTGCAAGATGTCGTTCGTTTCTCTAATTTCCGTTTCGTCACAAATGATGATGCGGCTTTTGAATTTTTGCATCGTGTGAAAATCGTGAGATGCCATGAGTATTGTCGTTCCAGCGCGACTGATCGCCAACAGCAAATTCAAAATTTCATGACTGGTTTTCGGATCGAGATTTCCCGTTGGCTCATCAGCTAGAATCAACTGCGGTGTATTTAATAGTGCACGTGCAATAACAACTCGCTGTTGTTCGCCACCGCTCAATTCGTGTGGCATTTTATAACCTTGATTTTCTAATCCCACCAGATCAAGCACACTTTGCATGCGACTTTCCATAGCTTTTGCATCACTCCACCCCGTGGCTCTCAGCACAAATTCGAGATTGTCATTGACCGATCTATCCGTCAATAATTCAAAATCCTGAAACACAATTCCTAGTTTTCTGCGCAAGTACGGAATTTGCTTTTTCTTCATCTTCGTCAGATCGTAACCGCAACACATACCTGTGCCAATGCGCAACGGCAGTTCAGCGTATAGCGTTTTCAATAAGCTACTTTTTCCGCTTCCTGTTTTTCCAATGAGGTAAATGAATTCACCGGCGCGTATTTCCAGATTGACATCCTTGAGGATGACGTTTTCTTTCTGCCTGATTTCGGCATGCTCCAGTTTTATAATGATTTCGTTGTCTGACATAGCAGTTTCTATTGGATTCAAAAATGAACATCTTCCCGAAACGGAAAACAATTCTGAAAAGTGTTTTTCAACACTAACATTAATATTGAGTGGTATTTGGATAACGCATCTTAAAGCAACTTTTCAGGATTTCAACAATCTATTTTTGAACGACATTGAAAGTCAATAGACGATTCCGGTTCTTCGTTTAATTTCCTTTTATCATTGAAGTGCTGTTTCATAACGAAGCCAATTGAGAGGAATTGAATCTCATTGAATGATACAGTACGCATACAATGGACAGCAATCACATGCTATTCTTCGCACTCGCACTCACTCTCAAACTCCTTTTGTGATCCCGAAGGGATTCGAACCCCTGACCCTCCCGATTGCATCGGGATGCCTATCGCAACGAGCTACGGGACCATTTAAACTTCAAAGTCCAA
>JAYTOA010000211.1:0-8720 GCA_043748015.1 Flavobacteriales bacterium | reverse complement strand
TCGGCAGCTCATGCTCCCACTTCTCATCAGAAAGATCGCCTTTGATAATATTGACGTGCAGATTGCCATCACCCGCGTGCCCGTAACAAACAGATTTGAATCCGAATCTGTTGCCAATGTCTTTTACTCCTTTGAGCAAAGTTGGCAATTGATATCGCGGCACGACTGTATCTTCTTCTTTGTAAACGCTGTTCGACTTCACTGCTTCAGCTACTTTCCTTCTCAACTTCCAAAGTTGCGTCTTTTGCGCTTCGTCATCAGCGAAGAGCATTTCACCTGCTTCAAAATTCGAAACTACTTCAGCAATTTTTTCTGCATCCGCCATCAACCCATCCAAATGATTTCCATCCACTTCAATGAGAAGATGCGCGCGCACTTGAGGTTCAATCGGTACACTTACATCATCCACAAACCGCAACACCCAATCAATCGCATCGCGCTCCATGAATTCCAAAGCACTTGGAGTAATGCCCGCACGAAAGATTGCACTCACTGCTTCACATGCCTTTTCTTCAGAGTAAAATGGAACGAGCATCAGCAACTGATGGCTAGGCATAGGTACGAGTTTCAAAACTGCTTTCGTAATGATGCCCAGTGTTCCTTCACTTCCTATCATCAATTGTGTAAGATTGTATCCCGTAGAATTTTTCAACGTGCGAGCACCGGTTTCAATGATCTCTCCACTTGGAAGCACCACTTCCAGACTCAGCACAAAATCTTTTGTCACGCCATATTTTACAGCCCTTGGTCCACCGGAATTTTCTGCCAGATTTCCTCCGATGAAACATGATCCGCGACTACTTGGATCGGGTGGATAATAAAGTCCATGTTTTGCCACTTCTTCCTGCAACACTTGCGTGATCACACCCGGCTCGACGATCAACTGCTGATTCTTCAAATCAATCTCGATGATCTTATTGAACTTCTCCATGCTCAAACCCACGCCACCGTGGATGGACAAAGCGCCGCCGCTCAAACCTGTGCGAGCACCAATTGGCGTCACGGGTATGTTCTTCTCGTTGCAATATTTAAGAATAGACGAAACCTGCGCGGCCGTTTCAGGTTTGCATACAACTTCGGGTGAATGCACGAGATCTTCCGTCTCATCTTTTCCATAAACTCTCAAAACTTCTTCGTCAGAGAAAACGCCACCTGCACCAAGAATGGACTTTACAAAATCAATATCTACCTGACCAACTTTATGGAATTTCATTGCGCATTCAGTTTTTGAATGATCTCCGGCAAAGACAATTTCCACTGTTCACCACTCTTCATGTCCTTGAGTGAAATCTGGTTGTTGTTCATCTCCTCTTCGCCAATGATGGCAACGAATGGAATGTTCTTGTCATCGGCATATTTGAACTGCTTCTTCATCTTCGCTGCTTCCGGATAAATTTCCGAATTGATCCCTGCACTGCGCACATCGCGCAACAATTTCATACAGTGCATTTCTTCAGCTTTTCCAAAATTCGCGAAAAGAATGCGTGTAGTTCCTGCGACATTATCGGGGAAAAGATTGAGTTCCGTGATCACATCATAAATGCGATCCGCACCGAATGAAATTCCCACACCTGAAATGCCGGGAAGTCCGAATATGCGGGTGAGATCATCATAACGACCACCGCCGCATATACTTCCCATCTGCACATTTTTTGCTTTCACTTCGAAAATGGCCCCAGTATAATAATTGAGTCCGCGCGCCAAAGTGATATCCAGTTCAACTTCGCAATCACGCAGTCCAATCATCTTCACATCGTTGAAAATAGAACGCAATTCTTCGACGCCCTTTTTTCCAATATCAGAATGCGCCATCATCAATTCAATGGCGTTCAACTTTTCATCATTCGTACCGCTGAGTTTTAGTAAACCGGAAATTGTCTTCACAGCCTCCTCACCTATTCCGCGCTCAAGCATTTCCTTCACCACACCTTCTTCACCAATCTTGTCGAGCTTATCAATCGCGATGGTCATCGTCATCATCTTGTCGGCAATTCCCGCCACTTCCGCAATGCCTGTCAGGATTTTTCTGTTGTTGAGTTTAATCACAGAAGGCACTTTCAAATCACTCAGAATATCATCACAGATTTGAATCAGTTCAACTTCATTCACCAGACTATCACTTCCAACAACATCTACATCACACTGATAAAACTCGCGGTAACGACCTTTTTGCGGGCGATCTGCGCGCCATACAGGTTGTATCTGATAACGCTTAAAAGGAAAGGCGATCTTGTGTTGATGCATCACTACAAATCGCGCAAAAGGAACTGTGAGATCATATCTCAAAGCCTTCTCTGCAATGCCTTTCGTGATGACGTTTTGATTGCGTGATTGCAGATCTTCATCCTTCACATCTTTCAAATATTCGCCGCTGTCGAGTATTCGAAAAATCAGTTTATCGCCTTCATCACCATACTTTCCCGTGAGCGTTTCCACGTTCTCCATACTTGGAGTCTCGAGTGGCAGATAACCGAAACGTTCGAATGTTTTGCGGATAACACCGAATATATAATTGCGCTTCGTCATGATCTCCGGAGAGAAGTCACGCGTGCCTTTGGGAATAGATGGTTGACTCATAAATACACTTTCAGTAGTTGATGCTTAACATTTTGTAATCAGCTTTGATGATTACACATCACGACCTCGCATCACTTCTACTGTAATTTTCCGCCAAAGATAAACGATGACATTTGCGACTTGCCTTCCTTTCTTTGCAGCTCTGGTATAGATTTGAAAATCGTCAACCGACATAGCATAAGTCCGCACTCCGCCGCTGTTTACACAATAGTGAAAGGTCCTGGGGACACATTTTTTTCAGTATCCGGCGATCAATTTGTGGTGCAATGGAATGTGAATGATCTCACGCAACTTCCATTCGCCGTGAATTTGACGAAGCCTGCATACTCGGCCATATTCATTGATAAATACCAACTACTGATTGCCGGAAATTCGTTAGGTGAGTTTCACGTTATCGACTTTGAAAACAAAAAAGAAATTCGCCACATTGTACATCACACAAAAGGCATTTACGATTTTACTTTTCACGAAGAAAACAACGTACTCATCGCAGCCGGTGGTGATGGCATACTCAGTGTTTGGAGCTTGCCGGAATTCGAGCTCATCAGAAATATTCCACTTTGTGAAGAGAAGATTCGTCAACAGGCGATTTCACCCGACAAGAAGAGCATTGCGGTTGCGTGTGGTGATGGAAAATTGCGGGTTCTTGATCATGAATTCTACAATGAGCTGGCCACCATAGATGCCCACAAAGATGGCTGCACTGCCGTTGCATGGCATCCAACGAAACCTGTGCTTGTAAGCGGAGGAAAAGATGCACATATCAAATGTTGGAATACGAAGGATGCATACAAAGAAGTGCTATCCATTCCCGCGCATCAGTTTGCTGTTTACAGTATTGTATTTGATGATGAAGGAAAATTGATGGCCACTTGTAGCAGAGATAAAACAATCAAGTTGTGGAATGCATCGACATTCGAACCGATTCAACGCATTGATGCAACAACGAACGGACATTCACATTCTGTCAATCGTATTCTTCTAAGTAAACAAACGCTGCTCAGTTGTGGCGACGATAAGAAGATTATTTCCTTCGAAATAATTGATGATGAAAGCACAGTGTAAAATTGACACTTAGATTTGTCACTTTAAAATGAAACCAACGATGAGATATTTCACTCTACTATTTATTGCTTCCATTCTTTACAGCAGCTGTGGCGAAGGCACACATGAACACACAGGCAACGCAGAAGTAAAAGGCCATTCAGTTACCAAGGTGCTTCATCATCCAGACTGGTCTCAGAATGCCAGCATCTACGAAGTGAACATTCGTCAACACACACCCGAAGGCACTTTCGCAGCTTTCACGGCTGACATACCACGATTGAAATCGATGGGCGTCGACATTCTTTGGCTCATGCCCATTCATCCAATCGGAGAGATTAACAGAAAAGGTGGGTTGGGAAGTCATTACAGCGTGAAAGATTACACAGCAGTTAATCCAAATTACGGAACATTGGATCAGTTCAAGAACCTAGTAAAAACAGCTCACGACAATGGCATGAAGGTCATCATTGATTGGGTGGCGAATCACAGTGCCTTCGACAACAAATGGACGAAAGAACATTTGAGCTATTATTTATTGGATAGCGCAGGAATGATTCAACCTCCATTGGGAACCGATTGGACGGATGTAGCACAGCTTGATTACAGCAAAGACTCATTGTGGACAGGCATGATAGACGCAATGAAATACTGGGTAAAAGACTGCGACATCGACGGTTACCGATGCGATGTGGCAGAGAAAGTTCCGACACCATTCTGGGATGTTGCACGCAATGCACTCGATAGTATTAAGCCTGTTTTCATGCTCGCAGAAGCAGAGAAAAGAGAACATCACCTCAAAGCATTTGATATGAGTTATGCATGGGAATTCATGCACATTTCCAACGAAATAGCAAAAGGGAAAAATAAACTTTCCGATCTTGACGCTTACATGGCTCGACAGGACACCGCGTTTCCTGTGAGTGCCTACAGAATGTATTTCACTACGAATCACGACGAAAATTCATGGAACGGAACCGGTTTTGAAAGACTCGGCAATGCAAGACCTGTGATGGACGTACTCGCAATGACAATTGCCGGAATGCCATTATTATATTCAGGACAAGAAGGCGGAGAACAATATCCGGATGGAAAGGCGCATCGACTCAGCTTTTTCGAAAAAGATACAGTGCATTGGAATGACTATAAGTATCAGGAATTTTACAGCAAACTACTTCATCTTCATCATGACAATCCGGCCATGTGGAATGGAGAGTATGGCGGACAATTCAAAAAAATCAAGACCAGTAGTGACAATGTACTCTATTGTTTTTCTCGCACCAAGGACAATAACCAAGTGATTGTACTGCTCAATTTTTCCGACAAACCACAAAGCGTCGACTTCCTTGGCAACATGCCTGATGATGAATATCTGAGCATTTTCAATCGACAATTGCTCACACTATACACCAAGGGCAACAAAGAATTGCCGGCATACGGATACCAGGTTTTTGTGAAGAAATAAAAGTTGCGCGTGAACACGCATCCTTCCGATAACACTGTGCTTACGCTGAAGAATTATCTCAGTGAGCAACTGCATTCGATGTATGACGAAAGAGAATGCGCCAATATTGTAGCTGCATTGTTCCGTGAATTTAACGGATGGAACAGAACAGATATTGTGATCAACGCAACGCATAAACTTTCAGAACCGGACATATTGCGTTTTCAAATAGCGCTGAAGAAATTACTCACGTCAGAGCCTTTGCAATACATCATAGGTCACACTTCATTTTGTGGAAGAAAACTGGCAGTGAATGCATCTGTGCTCATTCCGCGACCTGAAACAGAAGAGCTTGTGCATCACATACTCACCCAGAACAAAAATTCATCACCACGCATACTTGATATCGGTACAGGTAGCGGTTGCATCGCCATTGCGTTAAAATTTTCATTGCCGAAAGCACATGTCGAAGCCGTTGATATATCAGATGAAGCACTCAAAACCGCGGCGAACAATGCGCGCAGTTGCGGTACGGAAATCCACTTCAACAGAATGAATATTCTGACAGAATCACTGAAAGGAAACTATGACATCATTGTTTCCAATCCGCCATACATTCCTTTTCAGGAACGCAATTCCATGCACGAGCAAGTTGTGAAGTTTGAGCCATCTACCGCGTTGTTTGTCGAAGATTCAGATCCACTACTCTTCTATCGGCGCATAGTTAGATTGAGTCGCAAGCATCTATCACCATCGGGCGAATTGTGGTTTGAAATCCACGAAAGTAAAAGGCCGGAAATGGAAGAATGGCTTTATGAAGAAGGAGATGTACAATGGCAATTCATCAAAGACATGCAAGGAAAAGATCGGATGGTGAAAGTGGGGTTTTAATGTTATCGCTGAAAAATTCAATTGATGGTAAAAGTCATTTACTCATTGGTTGAACGCCTGAGTAAATCGCCATGCGAAGGTTCAGAACCCCGCCTAAGCAGAACAAACCTTTACTTCCTGAATCCTGTCACGCTACATTTGTCGGCAATACATAGATTTAGACTCTTCGGTATGTTGCAAATTTTCAGGAAGATCATACTCAATACCATGGTGTGTAACGCATCATTTATTTCGATTGATTCATCAACTATAACACAACTTTCTCAAAACAATGCCTGATTCCAATCACGACCATACAATCATGATCAGTACTTCTGATCAACTATTCTCCATGGTGCAAAATTTTCATTCACTTCAGGAAATTGCATTTGATACAGAGTACGATAGTTTTAAGCGTGAGTATGGCTTCAAGCTCTTGCTCATGCAAATATTCGATGGCGAAAAAATCTATATCATCGACCCGTTAGCAGTCAATGATTTATCGCCGCTTTGGGAAGTCCTTGAAAATCCTTCCATTGTTAAGACAGTTTACTCGGGATCTGAAGACATCGCCTTGATGAAACAACTTGGTTGCGAGGTGCGAAATATTTTTGATGTTCAAATTGCCGCAACACTTTGCAATCATGAAGCGAGGAATCTCGGAGATTTGATAGCTAGCATTACCGGAGAACCTGCGGATAAAAGACAACAAAAATCTGACTGGAGATCACGGCCACTTACCGAAGAACAGATGGTATATGCAGCGAATGATGTCATTCATCTCCTACAACTCAAGGAGAATCTCACAACAATAGTGGAGGAACGAAAACTGAGTGCAGTCCTTGCCGAGGAAAACATCGCCATGGAATTGATCCCTCCACGTGTGCACATACCGGAACTGAAAGGTCATCATTACAAATACCATTCGCAATCATTCTGTGATGCGCTTCTCAAAATGATCATGCTTCGAGATACGATTGCCCGTGAGTTAAACTTGCCTCCTGTCCGCGTAGTTGATACGCAATACCTGCAAGACGCACTGCAGAACAAGCAAGCATTTTTGTCGAGCAAAGAATTCCGCAGCTTTCATCCACGCATCCGCAACAATGATGGTTGGAAAGAAAAATTTCTCGACATCATTGCTTCGTTGGATGAAGAAGACACATCACGGGCAAGAAAGGAGAACACTCAAGATAGATTCCCCCGACGTCTATTATATTCAAAAGAGGAACAGGAAGAAATTATCGCCAACAAATATGATCCTGTGAAAGTTGAAACCATAGAATTCTATGGTGAGCGCACGGCAGAGTTTTTACTTCGGGGATTGAAGAAAGATCTTATTTCACCGGATGAACCGACAAGGAATCTGCGGGAATATCAAAAGGCCTTGCTTCATCGTATGCGCAGTAACGCTTGATATGTAATGATGTTTGCACCAATCACTCGCTTAGTCAATCCTGGTCACTTTGATCCACTCGCCTACCGGATAAGGATGAACCATCATACAATGAATTTCATCTCTCCCATCGCATTTTCCATTACCCACAAATTTGTAATCCGCAAATACCGCAGCACCTGATGGAAAGTCTTTCACTGCTTTAGTGTTGCAAATGGGATAATCAATACCATCGAAACGCAAATATTGACCAGTGCAATCTTTGATAACGATTGTTGCGTAGGGTGACTTCATGCAAGAAACGAGGGCAGTGCAAGAAATCAACAATATTAAAGTCAATAATTTATTCACGTTCCACTATTCTGAAATTCGAATCTAATGAGAACCTTTCGTCACAACGATTCTCTGCGTTGTGATTCTAATTCCATCATTGAGGCGAAGGTAATATATGCCACTTCCAAAATCGCTCATATCAATGATATTCACAGAACCACTCAGACTCATTGTCCTGATTGTTTGTCCCATTGAATCAAACAAACTGCATTGAAAATTTCGATGAGCTTGATTATTACGAAGCGCAAAAACAGATGACACCGGGTTTGGATATATGGAAAATCCATTGTCCAAATCCACAGATTCCGAAATATTCACAGTCGTCAAATCAGGCGTTCCGCAAGAAAGTTCGTCTTTTCGATAATACATTAATCGATAAGGATATGCATTCTGACTTGAAGACAAATCCGTGTGAATTGAGAATATAAGACCAACACCTGCTCCAAATTGTTCATCATATGTGTTTGGCTCAAATGAGCATGCCAGGCAGAGTTGATATCTGTATACTAACCTGTCGCACCAATCTGTTGAGACAAAAGTTGTATCCGTAAACCATTCACCCATACTTGTATCAATCGGAATATTATTGAATTGATCGCCTATGAGGGAATTCAAATTGGTGTAGTGGACCGTGTGATCGAATGAATTGAAAAAATACTCAAGATGTGGCTCCGGTTGCCAATTCACGGCACTGTAATAGTTGTCATAATGAAGCACATAAAAAACCGTATCACCTAAAGCGGAATATTGCTTGTCGAGTATTGTATATCGCGTCGCATTGGGTGGAATTTCACTTGTGGAGTAGTGAAACTCATCACCCACTTCATAGTCATACACTTGTCCAATGGTTAGTGTGTTCTGACTAAAAACATCAACATCCAGCATCAACAATGTGATAAAACCAATCAATATTGTTTTCATTTTGGATTCAAGTTGTTGGTTCAACAATCGCCAAAGTTAAGGCAACTTCCAAAAACCCACTGTTAGTAAAAGTACTGAATGATACTTGACAATGGTGGTTGAATATTCTGATTTTGGTCGAAACAATCTCCCATG
>JAYTOA010000210.1:0-2772 GCA_043748015.1 Flavobacteriales bacterium | reverse complement strand
GCAAGCTTGCTAGCTGTAGCAGAACCGAATTCTACTCCTGCACCTATACGCTTTACTTTCTGCGTGTCATATGCTACGAGACCTGTGAAAACCAGAACTCCGATACAACTGATGATGTAGTCGAGCGTACCGCTTTTCATGAAAAAGTTGACTACTGATGCGATGATGATACCTATCAGCGCCATCATCAATATGGAGCCCAGTTTGGTAAGATCTGTTTTTGTAGTGTATCCAATCACTGCCATCGTTGCAAATAACCCTGCCGTGATGAAGAACACCTTTGCAATTGTTGCCATTGCATAAATTAAAAAGATAACACTGAGACTAACACCGTTGATAAAAGAGTACGCGATGAATAGCGCAATGATGGCGCTTGCCGAAAGTTTGTTGAAGGCGAAACTCATCACCATCACCATTCCGAGTGGAGCGAGCATTACAATCCACATCACTATTTGCGAACCTGTAAGCAATTGCTCAATCATTCCGCTTGCGGCAAACCAATAAGCTGATACACCGGAAATAACCAACGCAAGTGTCATATAAGAAAATACATTCGAAACGAATGATTTCGAGATAGCACTGTCATCAAAATCAATTGTCTGCTGGTTGTAGTTCTGAATATTCATTTTTATTTTCAATATAAATGCAACAACGGTGCTGCATATTTTCTGCAATGATACTATGCGTTACAGGCTAACCGCAATAGCAAGCTCACAATTTTTTCAAAGGATTCCTTAAGATAAATGAGTACCTATCAGTGAAATGAATTCCTTGCGGCTTTTGTCATTGTGGAGAAATTCGCCACTGAACGCACTTGTTGTCGTTACGCTGTTCTGCTTGCTCACACCACGCATTTGCATGCACAAATGTTGCGCTTCAATCACAACCGCTACCCCAAGTGGTTCGAGCGTTTGCTGAATGCAATCTCTGATATCGATCGTCAGCCTTTCCTGCACTTGCAATCGTTGCGAGAAAACATCAACTACACGAGGTATTTTACTCAAGCCTACGATTTTTCCATTGGGGATATATGCGATGTGCGCTTTACCAAAAAATGGTAGCATGTGGTGTTCACATAAACTATAAAGTTCAATGTCCTTAACTAAAACCATTTGACTATAATCCTCATCGAACATGGCGCTTCGAAGAATTTCTGCGGCATCCTTATTATATCCTTGGGTGATTTCTGTGTATGCCTTCGCCACTCTTTCCGGCGTTTTCAGAAGTCCCTGACGATTAGGATCCTCGCCGATTTTTTCCAGAATATTGAATACGCTTTTGGCAATCGACTGTTCGCTGGGTGTCAATTCTTTTTCAGTTTCTTCCAATGTATCTCTGTATTTCATTTCTAATAATTGATGTTGGAAACAATGCTTGATTTCAAAAGTTCAAAGATCAATTGCCTCCGAAGTATTCTACAATATTGTTCTCGGTTTCATAAACCTTCACACTATGCAGATGACAATTGTCTAAACGCAGGTGCGACTCAAGTTGCTCCCAGATAGCAATCGCCACATTTTCACAAGAGGTCATTTTACCCGACATAAACGATACATCCAGATTGAGATTCTTGTGATCCATTTTTGAAAGTACCTTATCTTCTATAAGGTCACTGAGAAATTTCAAATCAATGCAGTAGCCCGTATCCGGATGTGGTGTACCCTTCACAGTAACAAACAACTCATAATTATGTCCATGCCAATTGGGATTGGCGCATTTTCCAAAGGTTTTGAGATTCGTTGCGTCATCCCATTTTGGATTCCACAATTTATGAGCAGCATTAAAACGCTCTCTTCTGGTGATATAAACTTGTTGTGATGCCATGGTTGATTGGGTGCCAAAGATAAATACGAATGCCTCGTTAAGCCGCATAAACAATAGGGCTTAACATAGGTTCAGTTTGTGCATTCCTTTCGTTTCGCCTTTATGGATTAAACTTGCACCTTATTGTAATACTATGATTGTTGTTACCGGTGCATCGGGTTTTATTGGAAGTTGTCTTGTTACAAGATTGAATGAAGATCGTTTTTTTGATCTTGTTCTGGTGGATGATTTTAATGGCCTGTCTGATAATGCGCTGCACGAAAAAACCGGACGTAATTATCTCGGTAAGAAATACACAACACTTGTAGACCGAATGGATTTACCCGTTTGGTTGAAGGAAAATGAAGACCAGGTGGATTTTGTTTTTCATATAGGCGCTCGAACAGATACTACGCTTTTTGATAAAGCTATTTTCGATAGACTGAATCTGGATTACACCAAGGAACTTTGGAATATCTGCGCTGAATATGCTATTCCATTTGTTTATGCGTCGTCTGCGGCTACATACGGTGACGGCGAATTCGGTTATAGTGATGATCACGCCGGCATTCCGAAATTAAGGCCTCTCAACCCTTATGGTGAATCGAAAAATGATTTTGACGTGTGGGCTTTGCAACAGAGGAACTCTCCCTTCTTCTGGGCAGGATTGAAATTTTTCAATGTCTATGGTCCAAATGAATACCACAAGGGAAGGATGGCCTCAGTGATTTTTCACGCTTATCACCAGATCGCGGAAAAAGGCGGAATGAAGTTGTTTCGTTCGCATAATCCGGCGTATACCGATGGCGGACAAATGCGCGATTTCATTTATGTGAAAGACTTGATCGAAGTGTGTTATTTCCTCATGCATCACAGAAAAAATTCCGGCATCTATAATCTTGGTTCAGGTAAAGCAAGAACATTTCTCGATCTCGCCAATGCTACTTTCAAAGCCATGAACGTGAATCC
>JAYTOA010000209.1:0-9255 GCA_043748015.1 Flavobacteriales bacterium | reverse complement strand
AGCCGGCGTCACTACCGGATTCACAGTTATAGCAATACCGTTAGAAGTTGCTGTAGTCGGACTTGCGCAGGCTGCATTGGATGTCATCACACATGTCACTGTCTGTCCATTCGTTATGGCTGAAGTGGCAAAAGTTGGACTATTTGTTCCCGCATTCACCCCTGCGATTTTCCATTGATATGAAGGTGTTGTTCCTCCGTTCGTTGGCGTAGCCGTGAACGTCAATGAACTCCCTGCACAATTCGGATTGGTTCCTGAAGTCAACGCGATGCTCACTGCCGGAACCTGCGAAGTATTCACGATCATATTCAAAGAATTCGAACTAACAACCGAAGCCGTGTTCACATTGAATATCATATTTGGACGCCAGGTTGTGACAGTTCCGGTGGCTTGTGTGCAGGCTCCTGCTCCACCGGCATTGTCAGCTTGATAATAGGTCGCTGCATTGAATGTAGCGGCAGTACGACGTGTTTGATATGCGGCGTTACCTACCACGGAATTCGCAAAGCATATATCGATTATTATATTCGATGTTCCGTTCCAGGTAAAGGGTGTTGAAAATGTATGGGTGTTGATTGAGTTGATGGTTGGAGTGTAATTCGCAGGACCAAAAACAGTGGTGAACGTTGGAGATTGAAATGTGGTCGTCAATGCAATCGTCGCCGTCTCGGCAATCTTAATAGTATAGCCGTTCAAAGTCACAGGATCCCCTACAGTCGCTGCCACGTCAAAAGACAGCGACGCAATATCTCCTGCAGCCATTCCCAAACCTGTCAATTCCGAAGCACGGATCAACCATTGTTGTCTTCCATTGCCGTAATAAGTCGGATATGCTGCACCGGGCGCACTTCCCGTTGTACTTGCTGCTGAGTTGGTGCCGGTAGCCGTTCCTAAATTATAAAAGGAAGGACACAACGCATACGTTGTCATATCACAACTCACAGCCTGACCATTCACAAGTGTACTAGTCGTGAAAGTTGTACTATTTGTACCAGCGTTTGCCCCGTCAATTTTCCATTGATAGTCCGGACTATTTTCATTCACAGGTGTCGCGGTAAATGTTGCTGAAGCTCCCTGACACATAGGGTTGGTTCCGCTAGTCTGAGCTATACTAACAGAAGGTGTTCCTGCACCAACTATGGAAACTACGATGCCATTAGAAGTCGCTGTCGGAACAGTTGGACAGGTTGCTGCCGAAGTCATCACACAAGTCACCGTTTGACCATTGGTCAATGTCGAACTTGTGAATGTCGGACTGTTTGTTCCGGCATTGACTCCATTGACCTTCCATTGGTAAGATGGTGTTGCGCCACCATTTGTTGGAGTTGCTGTGAAAGTCATGTCAACCCCTGCGCAAGTCGGATTGGTTCCACCGGTTAAAGCTATGGAAACAGAAGGTGTCACGGCCGGAGCTACAACAATGACTATACTATTCGAAGTAGCCGGATTGGCGGTTACGCCCGGCAAATTCGAGGTCATTACACATGTTACCGTTTGACCGTTTGTAAGTGTTGAAGTTGCATAAGTATTGCTGTTTGTGCCAACATTCAATCCATTCACTTTCCACTGATATGACGGAGTTGTTCCGCCATTTATTGGTGAAGCAGTGAATGTGAGATTGTTCCCGGCACACATAGGGTTTGATCCTGTTGTCAAAGCAATCGTCACTCCTGCATCCGTTGTGCAAGGTGCAATGGAATATGAAAATACTCTTGTACGCGCTGCACTTCCGCCTGTGGGACCGCCCATATATTCCGAAGTACTCCAAATAGTACTACCATCAGGATCGAGCGTTGAATGAGCATAGTCACCCACTCTATTTACACCACCTGTTTGAGAACCTGTTCCGGCAATTACTGTTGCCTCTGTAATTGGCAATGTGCCCAATGGATCGCAGCTTCTCCTTCCTGTATAATAAAGTCCCGGATAAATAGAAGTGGCGTCGGATTTCAGATAACTTAAACCTATTGAACCATCATTATCCATGACCATACTTCCCATCCAACGCGTAGCCGCATCCGGGGCGTAAATACCTTGCTGGTAAATACTCCACACGCCCGTCCCTTGATTCTGACGCAGTTCACACCACATGATACTTCGTTGACTTGCACTTATTCTCACAGCCCAATTCAGTACAACAGTATTGTAACCCGCCCAGGTTTTCCACTGAGCGCGGTACATACATACACCGCCAATTCCATCCAGTTTCTGTGTAGTTCCCGGCTGTGAAACGTCATTCCAGCTAGAGTTATAGGACGCGTCAAAAGCCATGGTAGCTAGATTGGTAGCCAAAGCAATATTCGCAGTTGGCGTTGCCGCCCAGTTAACGGTCATGTGATAGATATTCACGGCATCGGAAAATCCCGCTCCCCATCCGTTATCTGAATAGGAAAAAATCGGGCATGGAGTTCCTGTTGACGGTAACACACCATCTGCTGCATCTCCTGGAAGTGGACAGAAAAATCCCGTTCCCTGAGGAGGTGAAAATGTCCTGTAAAGTGATCGCGCACCAGAATTACCCGCAAGCATAGCGGCTCGCTCAAAACAAAAAACTTTCTGCGATTGATTGGATGTCATGTAATAGCCATCGTGCCAAACAGAAAATTTGAGGTAATCAGGAAAAGCAGGTGAGGTATAAGTGTAAGTATAATAACTTCCCAATGGGTCATTGGTTGTAGAAATAGCAATGTAAATGTCATTCGTTCCATCGCCGAATTGCGCGAGAAACCAACGATCAGCAGCTTGGTCATAAAGTACAATTGGGTCTCCTGCGTTGGCAGTATTTGGTGTCCATAAAGTTCCAAGGGTTGCAGTGAGCAAAACTGCGCTTGTCGTTTTGTTGTAGATGCGAAAAGTCGTGCTGTTGATCATTTGCACGTAATGATTGGGACCGGCAGAGCCTGATGGATCATAGGGTCGAAATCCTGAGGCGGTTTGTCCGAGCCAACTCGCTTTCAATCCACTGCCCGTAATCTTTCCCATGCTCTTTTGAATGAAGGAATCATCGTTGCCGTATTCCGGTCCATCCTTCACCGTCAATGGAAACTTCTGCGCTTCACGTTTTTTCCTGTCACCCGATTCTTCCTCCTTGTATCCAAGATTTTCATCGACAGGAAAATCCTTCACGATTTCGGTCAATGGTCTGGTGATATGAAATTCAATGGGGTGAATGACGTGTGTTTCCTGATCATTCGAATTTCTTTGTCCGACAAATGAATTGGCGACAAAAAGCAGCACGATAACGAGATTGAATCTCTTCATGTTAATTAGAAATCTTGGTTAATAAAAAAAGCTTGACTGAGTTAGGCAGTGGACAACCCGAAATCAACGTCCAAATATAACCGACCTTAATCGTTTATTAATCACTCAATCAACGAACTGACCAAAATATTTCCCCACAATTTCAAGGTCTGTTTTTGACTGTAAATCCGAATATTCTCGCAATTGATAGGATTCATTGTTGAAAACGGTTCAACAAATGGATATGAATACATTTGACAAAATCAAAAGCACCATGAAAATCCGCAGCCTTTTTCTGATTCTCTCCATTCTCATTTCACAAATTATCTCAGCTCAAAGTGTCAGAATTGGAGCGAGCACTTCACTACAAAAAGACAAGACAATCGAGCTGCTGGACGCCATGTTCGCTAAGGCAATCATCGACTTCAACGTACCCGGAATGTCCATTGCCATTATCAAAGACGACAAGGTGCTTTTGTCAAAAGGTTATGGTGAAAAAACGGCCGGAACAAAGCAAAAGGTGGATGACAAATCACTTTTCGCCATCGCAAGCAATAGCAAGGCATTCACGGCAGCGGCATTAGCAATTTTGGTCGATGAAGGAAAAATAAAGTGGGAGGATAAAGTGAGGACTCACCTTCCCTATTTTCAGCTTTACTCACCATACGTAACAGAGGAATTCACCATTCGCGATTTGCTTTCGCACCGAAGTGGCCTGGCAACTTTCAGCGGTGACTTGATTTGGTATGGCACTACTCACAGCCGGGAAGAAGTGATCAAACGCGCGAAATTTCTCAAGCCTATTTATGGTTTTCGCGAAACTTATGGCTATTCGAATATCATGTTTCTGGCGGCAGGTGAAATTGTGACCAAAGTGAGCGGGCAATCATGGGACGATTTCATCCGCGATCGTTTCTTCAAACCACTGGGCATGATTACTTCTAACACGACAATCCGCGATTTCAAGAAGGATGGCAACATTGCATCACCGCACAACGAAGTGAATGGGAAAAATGTCGCCATCGATTACATCAACTGGGACAATATTGGTGCGGCGGGAAGTATCAATTCATCGGTGTCCGACCTTATACAATGGATGCGATTGCAGTTGGGAAAAGGTACTTTGGGAGAAAAGAAATATTGGAATGAAGCTCGCACCCACGAGATGTGGGAAAACGTTACGCCAAAACCTGTTGGAAAATGGCAGCGCGAAAACATGCCGACCCGACATTTTAACGGTTACGGACTCGGTTGGGATTTGATGGAATACGGAGGTTACAAAATAGTTAGTCACGGCGGTGGTTACGATGGCATGATCTCCAAGACCGTTCTCGTACCAGAACTCAACCTGGGCTTTGTGATCCTTACCAACAGCAACAATTCACTACCAAGTTGTCTTACTTTCGAGATTCTGGATGAATTCCTTGGTATAAAAAACCAACAGGACTGGCTGAAAACGTTCCTCGGGTTCAAGACCGATGGAGAAAAAGAATCAAAAGCAGCAGAGGAAAAAGCCGAAGCAGCTCGCAACAAAGATTCCAAGCCTTCCCTCCCGCTCACATCCTATGTTGGAACTTATACCAGCGAGATGTACGGCGATGTGATCGTTGGACTTGGACGCGAGAGCAATCTCACCATTGATTTTGTACCGACAGCGCTTTTCAAAGGCAATCTCAACCACTGGCAATACGACACCTTCCAACTATCTTGGACCACACAGATGATGCTTCCGAAAGGAATTGCCACGTTCGTGCTCAACGCCGAAGGAAATCCCGAAGAACTGCGCGTAGTAGTAGATAATCCGGATTTTGATTTTACGGAATTACGCTTAATGAAGAAAGCAGCCAAGTAAGTGACATAGAATTAAGATATTGAAAGTTGAAACTAGGAGATTGAAAGTTGAAAAGTGAATATTGAAAATTGCAACTGAAGGATGCCTTTTGATCAAGAGTATACCGCTTCTTGTAATGCATTCCTGAAGCCCCACGCCAAGGCGTAATGCGCTCAAAGACAAACAAAACCCCAATGCCAATTTTCAATTTTCACTTTTCAACTTTCAATTCTTCCGGCGGAATACGCTCAAAGACAAACAAAACCCCAATGCCAATTTTCAATTTTCACTTTTCAACTTTCAATCTCTAGGCCCAATTTTCCCTCAGCTTCTGAATTCCTTCTTGCAATATCAGAGCTTGCGATTATATTTGCGCCCCGTTTTACGGAATGGCACTGTAGCTCAACTGGATAGAGCATCGCACTACGGATGCGAAGGTTTGGGGTTCGAATCCCTACAGTGTCACAAAAAAAAGAAGGTTGTCAGTTTGACAACCTTTTTTGTTTTCTTAATTCCAAATCGGAAAATGCGGATGCGAAACAAAAGCGCATAAAACGAAACATCTAAGTTTGAGTCTTGCAATAGAAATTCGTCGTGCCTTAATTTCTACATCGCATCTCATTAGGGAAAATATAACTACCGATGTATCTATACTACCAAATGCGTCTGTACTTCACCACAATACTTGTCATGATTTCGATTGGCGTTCATAGCCAGTTGACATTACCACCTGGAACAAGTGTCCTGCAGCCGTTTTCGAACGGCACATTTCGCGATAGCATTTTGATCGTAAAAGAATACACTATCTCAGGTACAGTACAATGCCGGTTGGATGAAGAAACTCATTGGACAAGAACCATCCATTAGGAACACATGATATGTTTAAGTTTTATTGATGGCGATAGTGAAGTTCTGGGGCAATTCTACTTTGGTATGACAGCATTCGAATAAAAGAATAAATTAGATGTCTAAATGAGACGAGAATCAATCATATCGAATATAGGGTGTCAAATAATAAATCTGAGTTCCAACGCTTTATATCATAAATAAAATTAGATTTGACTCTGACTGACCGCTTTACGATTTTCTGCTGAACAAAACCAAACAAGACGATGATCGCTAACCACTCAAAATCTTACCGCGACGTTTTGATTTCATGCGTTGATGATATTTCACTATTGTCCAACGTACGAATAAACTGCATAAATTGGATAACGCCTTCAAACCACTACTTAAGGTTCACCTTGCTTGTCCTATTTACTGTTTTGTCGCAAGTAATTATATACGCCCAGCCATGGGATGTTAAATTGGTGAGATTTGGTTGTTCAGAAAATAATCAATCGATGATTACAGCTATCGATTACGACCATGACGGACTCAAGGACGTTTTGGTAGGAAGTGATCAACTTTCAGAATTGTTCTTATGGAGAAATAACGAAAGAGGAATATTGCAACTTGAATCGTTGACTGATAGTTTGCTCGGTACCCTCTCTTTGCATACACTTGACATCAATCAAGACGATTTAGATGATTTTATCATTGTTACTTCGACACTAGCCGGTAGTAATATTTGGTTGTGCACCTGTCTTGGAGGAGAAAATTATTCATGGACGTCACTAGGGCTTGCTCCAAATTCGGGTATCAAGAATCTGCAATATGACGATTTTGATGGAGATGGAGATTTCGATATAATCTATGATGAAAATATTCCCTGTCATGTTCTCTGGATGATCAACAACAACGGTAACAATACGTTCACTCAAACCAGCTTGTCCTTTGATGAAGATATTGTAACGCTATTTGGCCGGGGTGATTCAGATGCCGACGGAGACAAAGACATACTCATAGGAAAAGAAAATATTGGTTCAAGTCAAAATAGAATTCTTGTTCTGGAAAACATTGGAAACTGGGAATTCACGCTCCATGAAATTATTACTTTAAATTATTCTGTTGAAGGATCCTTCGAGAACTTTATTGGTGATGCAATGCCAGATATTTTGATATTCATAGAAGACAATGCCACATACTATTGTTACGTGAATAATGGGGGCTTCAATTTCTCACTGGAAATAACTGGTGACAATTGGATCAAGTCCATGTTCCATTTGGGCCCAATTGTAGATCGTGACGACGACGGATATATGGAATTCGTGTTAGAATCCAACAATTCCAGTCAGCTAATTAATCTCAATGACAATAGCCAACTATATTTTAATACATCTTACCCAATCGAATCCTTCAATGATTTCAATTTGGATGGGGCGTTGGATATTCTCTTAACGAATGCAGATGTAATGATTTCTTCAGGCTCAGGATTTACCTCTTTAAACGGTTACTATTGTGCTCAACACGTACCCGAGACTTTCAATTCGGGCAAAAATTCGAATGCTGACATTCTTTTATATGGATACGGTAGTTCCATAGTTCTATTTGAGCAAGATTTTGACGAAAAGATCCTTTATCCGCAATCCCTTGGCACCAGCATCGAAGGAGTACGGCCGTTTGACAAAGAGAATGACGGAGATACCGATATTTTCTGGTTTGGCCCCTATTATATAGGCTGGCTAATTAACGATTCTGGCACTTACACGTCCGATACGATCGCCGGAAATGTTCATACTTCAAATGTTTGGATTGGTGATCTCGATAGTGACAATCAAATTGACATTCTATATTTTGATAATCACTTGAAACGAATGGAACTGAATGGTGATATTTATATTACTACAGATTATTTGGAAGTCAACAATAGTGCATTTAATGTCATGGACATAGATTCTGACGGAGATCTTGATGTGATTTATTTTTATAAAACTCCGGACGGTCAGCAACTTCAAGTGCGATCGCTATTGAACAATCAAGGAGTATTTACAAACATCCTTCTGACGCAAATTGAAAGCTATTTGACAATTATGCAGACTGCTTTAGATACACCACATATACTCGAAGTAGTTGACTTGGATATGGATGGTATGAGTGACCTGGTCTTTATGCCGGAGAATGGTAGTTACCTTTCATACCTCCGTAACTACGGCAACAATTCATTTATTCCATACTTAATCAATGATGAAGAGAACAACATCACCAGTTTCGACTTTGGGGACTTTGATATGGATGAGTACATCGACATAGCAGTCTACTATGCTTGGGACACAGAAATACGAATACTTCGCAATACTGGAAGTGGAAATTTCTCACTTGAAAATACAGGCATTAATTTGGGAAGACCTTATAAGTTGGCGAGTGCCGATATGGATAACGATGGCGACATCGACATTGTCTTCAGTAATATCAATTTCGGTCTAAGAGTCGGTTGGCTAAAGAATTTAACCTTTGATTGTCCGCGAACCTATTCATCTGAAACTGTTACAATTTGTTCCTACGACAGCGCTCAATTCGCATCGCAATGGCTGCACAACGCTGGAATGTATTCCGATACGTTGAGCTCATCTACGGGATGTGACAGTGTTCAAGTGCTTTTCCTGAACCATACTTCCAATCCAAATTATCTCATTACCCAATCGCAAAACCAATTGATCGGACCGTTTGGAATTGGCCCCTATTCATGGTATCGCAATGACACATTGATTGTTGCGAATTCTCCTTACCACACCGTGTACGCCAACCAATTCGGTATAGGGATATACACTGTTGTAATAACTGATTCATTGGGCTGCAATTGGGCGTCTGTGCCATATCACTACGACGCCATAATCAATATTGAAGACAAACGAATCAACTTTAATAAGATTTATCCCAATCCTGCAGAGCATGACTTATTGATTGAGTCATCAAATAATGAGGTTCTAGAAATTAAATTCATAAATGCTCAAGGCCAAGCAGTCCTGATTGAATATCCAAATAAAAAACAGCACCAAATTTCTGTTTCAGAATATCCCCGGGGAATATATGTGGTTGAGATTCGAACAAATTTCTCAATCGAACGCCAATTGATCGTGCTTAACTAATTGACAAGTCGAATGAAAAGATTTAGTGTGAAGAAAAGTCGCTTGTAAAGAGTTTAACTAAAAAGATTACTTCCTTCATAAACTTGAGATTACTCCAAAAGTTCACCATTTACAATTTTTCGGATTAACGGGTTACTTCGCAAAGCCCTCTCTGTTTAAGTGAATGAACTACTTTACGTTCTTTTTTTCTTGAAAAAAAAAGAACCAAAAAATTCA
>JAYTOA010000208.1:0-4042 GCA_043748015.1 Flavobacteriales bacterium | reverse complement strand
ATAGGGGGTTAAAATTTCAAATCGCCAAAATTCCTTCCAGGAATCCACTATTTACAAGGTGCGTGTGATTAGATTTGAAACGTCTTGGACGGATGTGATATAATATCTCTTATCTCTTCCGCCGAGATGGCACAATAGGTAAACAATACAAAATGCAGGTAACACCACACGAGAAAAAATGGTGGGGAGTCAAAGGTGGTGACAAGATTGAAGTCTTCGATACCGATTGTGGTAAAGTGGCCATTGCCATTTGTTATGATGTTCAATTCCCTGAGTTGATCAGATTGATGGCAGCGCAGGGTGCACAGATATTGTTCGTTCCTTACAACACTGACGAACGTCGAGGATATCTGCGTGTGAGATATTGCTCCCAAGCACGTGCAATCGAGAATCAGATGTACGTTGCTATCACTGGTTGTGTAGGGAATCTGCCGAAAGTGCAGAACCTCGATATACATTTCTCTCAATCTGCAATCTTCACTCCTTCTGATGTTGAGTTTTCGAGAGAGGGAATTGCAACGGAAGCGACGCCAAATACAGAGACGATTATTTATCAAGATCTTGATTTGAGATTGCTAAAACGTAATCGTGAATATGGAACTGTGCAACAGTGGAATGATTTGAGAAAGGATCTTTATGAAGTTGTTCAGAAAGTGGCTGTGCAGAAGCTAGCACAGAAGAAGAGTAAAGCCGGGACGTCGACAAACGATGTGATGACCTCGCTTAATCTCTAATCAATAAACAATGAAAATTTATTCGTAAAAAAGTACGCTGACAAATATGAAGAGGCAGTAATGGATGCAGTCGAAGCGCTTCAGGAAATGATGCGCCGTGATAAAGATCAGAAACTTGCCGCGAGAAAAGTCGGCCTGAATTGATCCTTACATAGGATATGTTTTAATCCGCAAAATTGAATTGTCAGTATTCCCACATTTTTCAGATATGTACGTCTGTGATGTGGGAGCAGACTTTCTTTTGCAGCCTTCAATTTACCAATGATGGAATTGACATCCCGATTTTTGTAAGTTGCCTTGAAGTTTGATTCGCCGCCTAAACATCAAGAGTATAGATCGGCGAGAAAATATTACACGGGAGATAACTCTTTTTTAAGTTTAAACTATGCATCTCTTTATTCTGTTCTCAGTTCTTATCACACTTGTTGCGATATTTTCCTATTTCAATGTGCGCGTTTTGAAGATGGCTTCAGGCATCAGTTTGATGTTCATGGGATCGTTGCTATCGCTTGGGATTATTGTTGTTGGGTGGTATTCTCCTGAGTTTGTAGCCGACATGCGAGAGCAAATTCTGGTGATTGACTTCTCGGAATTTTTACTCGGAATCCTTCTTAGTTTTTTATTGTTTGCCGGCTCTCTTCACGTGAAGGTTAATGAGATTCGGGAAGCAGCGTTGAGTATCATCAGTTTTGCGACTATCGGTACTTTGATTTCAACCTTTGTGATGGGCACCGCCGTTTTCTATCTACTGCCGGTGTTTGGAATTGAAGTGCCTTACGTAGCCTGTTTATTATTCGGAGCACTTATTTCTCCAACAGATCCAATTGCTGTTATCGGTATTTTGAGAAAGGCGAATTTGTCTAGGGACATTGAAGTGAAAATTACAGGAGAGTCTTTGTTCAACGATGGTATTGGTGTTGTGGTGTTTGCTGCCATCATGCAAATTTCACTTACAGGTATTGAAAATTTAAGTGCGCTATCGGTTGCAGGTTTATTCGCTCGAGAAGCATTGGGTGGTATTGCAGCCGGACTTGTCATCGGATACGTCGGATATAAGATGATGAAATCGATCGATCATTTCACAACAGAAATTCTCATTTCACTGGCAATGGTGATGGGTGGATATTCATTGTGTCATTACTTGCACGTTTCAGGACCGCTCGCCATGGTCATCGCAGGTTTATACACCGGTAATAAAGCGCGAAGATTAGCCATGTCTGATATCACTCGCGATTACCTCGAGAAATTCTGGGAAGTGACGGACGAGATTTTAAATGGTGTGTTGTTCATGCTGATCGGACTCGAACTGGTGATTGTCCAATTCAAATTTGATTACGTGATCATCGGCCTTATCGCTGCTGTATTGCTTGTTATATCGCGATACATTTCACTCTGGATTCCCGCTTTTTGTTTCAGGTTTAAAAGTTCATTGGAAGATAAAACGCTTCAAATCATGACGTGGGGCGGCTTGCGTGGAGGTATCTCCATTGCTCTTGCGCTTTCTCTTCCCAATGACGAAAACAAAAATGTCTTTGTCGCTATCACATTTGTGATTGTGTTGTTCTCGATTTTGATACAGGGAATGACGATTGGTAGAGTGATTCAATTGCTTACAAACAACAAGCGCTAATCATTGCTCAAGCTTAATTCCGAATAATAAATGGTCGTCGATTGTTTACATATGTTTTGTAAGCTTCTCAAAACTCCGCATTCATTGGCGTCCTCGGGAAAGGAATAACATCGCGGATATTCGTCATGCCTGTAACAAGCATGATAAGCCTTTCAAAGCCCAATCCAAATCCTGCGTGCGGACATGTTCCGAATTTTCTTGTTTCCAGATACCACCAGATGTGGTCTTCAGGAATATTGAACTGCGCGCATTTTTGTTTGAGTCTTTCGTAGCGCTCTTCACGCTGCGATCCTCCGATAATTTCGCCAATACCGGGAACAAGTATGTCCATCGCTGCAACAGTCTCTCTTCCTTTTTCATCCGGCTCATTCAGGCGCATGTAAAAGGCTTTGATGGCTGCAGGATATCCGGTGATGATGACGGGTTTCTGAAAATGTTTTTCTACCAGATAGCGCTCGTGTTCGCTTTGCATATCCACGCCCCATTCAACAGGGTACTTGAATTTTTTCTTCTTGAAGTGATTTGAATTCAAAAGAATGTCGATCGCTTCGGTATAAGTGATGCGTTCGAAATCATTGTTCACGATCATTTCCAAACGTGAGATCAAAGGCATCGACTGACGCTCATCTACGGGCTTTTGTTTGTCTTCGTTTATTTCTCTCTCTTGCAAAAACTCAAGATCTTCTCTTGATTTTTCAAGGGCGTATTTCAAACAATATTTCAAACATGCTTCACCGAGATCCATGTTGTCATAGATGTCGTTGAACGCCACTTCCGGTTCTATCATCCAGAACTCGGCGAGGTGACGACTGGTGTTTGAATTTTCTGCACGGAACGTTGGTCCGAAGGTGTAAACTTTTCCAAGTGCAAGCGCCGCAAGTTCCGCTTCGAGTTGACCACTCACCGTGAGGTTGGTCGTCTTGCCGAAAAAATCTTCTTCGACATTTACTTTTCCTGTCTTCGCTATTTCATCCAGGTTGAGATTCGTCACGCGAAACATTTCACCGGCACCTTCGGCATCACTTCCGGTGATGATCGGCGCATGCAAATAGAAAAATCCGCGATCGTTGAAAAATTGATGAATCGCAAAAGCGAGGTGATGACGGATGCGAAATACCGCAGCGAAAGTGTTGGTGCGAAAACGAAGGTGTGCTTTCTCACGCAGAAACTCTAACGAATGTCGCTTCATCTGAATGGGAAATTCATTCGGATCGCAATCACCAAGAATTTCCATTTTCGAACAGATGAGTTCGATGTCTTGTCCTTTGCCCAGACTCTTTTCAATCTTTCCTGAAACAGCAATGCAAGCGCCTGTTTGAAGACGCTTAAGTGTCGCCTCATCTTGTTCTTCCTGTTTCAAAACAACCTGCAGCGTTCGGATAGTCGAACCATCGGTGACAGCAATGAACTGATCGTTGCGAAAAGTGCGCACCCATCCTTTCACGGTAACTTCGGTTCCGATGGGCTGCTCAGTAAATAATTTGACAATATCTGTGTGTGATGACATGGTGCGCGTTTGAGGGCGCGAATTTAAGAAAGCGGGGGGAAGTTCAAAGTTTGGAGTTCGTGAGTTCGAAGTTGTCCATGCCTAAATAACTTTGACCGTTTTCTTGAACCTCATACTTGGATTTCTGGAGATAGATTCCGAGCCTGAGGGTTTTTGTTGCCAAGAAGAAAT
>JAYTOA010000207.1:0-4447 GCA_043748015.1 Flavobacteriales bacterium | reverse complement strand
GAACCTTTGTTGCATAAAAAGAAATTCGTGACTCTTCGTGACTTCGTGACTTCGTGGCAAAAAAAAGAGCGAGATTGAGAAGCAGAATAAGAATGAAGTAAAGAGCGCGCCGTTCTCAAATCGCAAAGGGTGCGTGAGTGAGAAAAAGTGAATATAATCACCAACAATTCTTCGAGCTTCTTCGTGCCTTAGAGGCAAAAAAACAATTCAATAAAATATCTCAAACGCATTCACCACTTCCCCGGCATCAGCCCTAAAAGTCAATACGCCATTATCAATCAAAAACGCACTCTGACCAAATTTTCTAAATACCATACTTCGCAGATTTTCCGGAATTTCCACTGACCAGCTTTCTCCTTTCTTGATTTTCTTGTCGATCACAACGATGGCATTCTGTCCTAAGTAAGAACGCACATAAACAAGCGCTTCGTCATCATTTTTCAGGATGAACGTATCACCAAATGTGAACGGCAGATTTTCTCTTCTGAGTTTGATCAATTTTGCAATGGTATCCTTCGTTTTTTGTTGGTCTGGATTTAAATCATCAAAGTGCATCATGCGTCTGTTGTCTGGATCATTGCCTCCGGGCATGCCAATTTCATCACCGTAATACACACATGGAATTCCGGGAGTGGTCATGAGAAAAACATTTAGCATGATCATTTTTTGAAAGCCAGATTCACCATTGTTTTGAATGTCGCGCGTCCAGCCCGCTAGCTTCGCATCTTCTGAAAATTTCACCGAACCGTCTGCATAAGATGTAAAGCGCGCACGGTCCTGGTTTCCGGTGATATTTCCCATCACGTGATGACTTCCATAATAATTGAGACTTTCTTTGAGTACACGTCCCAGATTGGCAAAACTCGTTTCATCTTTTGCGAAAGCATCCACTGCCGCATCATACAAATTGAAATCGAATTGCGCATCCAGTTCACCGCTGTTGATGTAGGATGAAATCAATCCCGGACTGCCATACGTTTCGCCTACCTGATAAATTTTTCGCTCCGGATGTAAGGCAGTATAAGATTTGACTTTCTTCGTCAAGGTGCGCCAGAAGTCTTCGGTGATGTGCTTTGTAGCGTCATGTCGGAATCCATCGAGGTCGTAATTTTCCACCCAATACATGGCAGAATCCGTGAGAGCTTCCACTACTTCATGATTGGCGAAATTCCATGTCGGAAGAAAAGTATCGAACCATGTAGTCAGTCGGTGCTCGTCCCATTTCTCCGTGTTCATCGTTCCATCCGGAAGGTAAAGTGGAGTTGTCCATTCCGGCTTCTCCTTATAAAGTGGATGATTCTGATGCACGTGATGCGCCACATAGTCAAGAATCACATTCATGTTGTTTTCATGTGCTACGGCGATCAATTCCTTCATCGCTGCTTCATTGCCGAAACGGTTGTCAATTGTTTTCAATGCCGTTGGCCAATAACCATGATACGCCGAGAAAGTGCTCTTCACTCCTTTGTCCCACAATCCCCATGCGCCTTCTGCATTGGTGGAAATGGGCGATATCCAGATCGTATTTGTGCCGAGTGATTTGAAGTAGCCGTCCTTTATTTTTTGCGTGATGCCTTGTAAATCACCACCAAAATTATTCGCTTTAGGAAGAATTGTTGAGTCGGGCGTCGGTCGATTGTTGGAAGCATCGCCATCGACAAAACGATCGACCATTGCGAAATACATCACAGATGATTCGAGGTCTTTTCTGCTGAGTTCCTCCGGCTTTACGATGGCTTCACCATTGTGCAGTGGAATCAGCACATCGTTAGAACGCTGATTTGCATCACCGGCGAATATTCTGATGTGCGAGCGTTCCATTGCCTTTGCTTCTTCCGGAATATGCAGGTGAATCGTTTGCTGATTCATTACATGACTGATCAACTTGTTTTGAAAATAGACCTGTACCTGTGGCAGATTGTCAGCATTGAGTATTTCAATTACACCTGGTTTGACAAACGATGAAATCAATCGTGGACTGCGTTCATTCACAATACCTGCGATGAATGTATTGTTGAACGCACCCATGGCGTTGCTGATTTTTTCTGTGTTGCCGGCATCCATCATTTCCTTGCCGTCTTCCCAGATACGGTATTGATAAAGTCCGTTGTTGAGTATAAGATCTGTTGTAAAGAGTTCCCCTTCTTTTGCCAACGGTGTTGCCTTTCTATTCCAGCCGTTCATGCTGCCCGACATTTCCACCACTTTTACTTTTGATGACGATGGCTTGTAAGTAAAATGATGCTTCACTTTTTCCGAAGCGAAAACGGGAATGTCGCGTTCCACACCTTTATAAGAGACATGCATATTGCCAATGGCTGATGCAGGTTTTGAAGTGATGATCACCTCTCCGGTCTTTGCATCAATTATCAATTTTTCATTTTCGAACATCACCATCTCAATAGCGCTGACATCCGCGAAATAGTCAGACAACTTAACACGTGTTGAGTCGAAGTTCAATCTTATCGGACTTGCCAAGCCTTGAATGTAGGTGACGTAGACCGGCGCGTCCACAGTAGGTTGGTTATTGCATGCAATGATGCAAAGGCAGGCGACAATGAAAAGTAAAATTTTATTCATAGTGAAGGATAGATATTTTCGAAAGGCGGCTAAATGTAGAATGCAAAGTAATTGGTTGATGATTTTGGTGAAGAAAGTGTTTTGTTCCAGACAAATCTGGCAATGAGTTCAAATAATTTTCCAAACGAAAATGACATAATTTTAGATGCCAAGCTAAAATTGTAGCATCTCGTTGCTATAATTTTCACTGCCTTCTCGAAATTATAGCGTTTCAATTGATATAATAAGCTGTCGCTTTTCAAATTTGTAGCATTTTTGTTTTTCGTTGCCCATGCGACACCTCATACAAAAATCATTTTATGATTAGAAATTTTGGAAGTTATGTGCGAAGTAGATTAGGCTGTACACAACAACTACTTGCGGTATACCTGGACGTGTCTACTGCACAAGTAGCGTTGTTTGAGACAGAAAAGAGAAAAATACCGCTCAAGGCGAAAGCGAATTACGATGCACTGCGAAAATGGATTGGGGATGCAGACTTGCTGCCGGATACCGTGGAGCCGACTATTGAGACTGCTAAGACGAATGAGCTCAATCGACTTAAGTACAAGAAGAGCGATCATATCCTATTGATTTTAGATAAAAAGCAAAAGCTTTTAGAATTGAAGCATATGTATGAAAGGCATGTAAGCGTGAGTAAAACGTTGAATAAAATGGCACAAATCAAGGAAGGACGAAAGATGCCCTATGAAGAATGGCTGGAGATGCTGATTTACAATCAGAAAAAAGTGTATGAAAAATGCAATTCCTCCGAAAGGAATGATCTACGAATATCCATTGCGATGCTGGAAGCTGAGGCGAAAGTGATTGATGAGATTATAGCGGAGATGGGCGGGGAGAGTCCGCATGGCACCGGTTCGTAACCAGTCTCTTGGCGCTGGTTTGTAACTAGCTGCTTGGCGCTGGTTTGTGACTAGCCGCATGGCACCGGTTCGTAACCAGTCTCTTGGCGCTGGTTTGTGACTAGCCACTTGGCACCGGTTTGTAACCAGGCTCATGGCGCTGGTTTGTAACCAGTGCCTGCACCACGATCAGGCTTTCAGCCAAAAAGGACTAGACGGCATTTATTCCAAAACAGAATATTCTATGCCACGCCATTCATTCCATTGATGAACAACAGATAGATTAACCACAAAGGGTCTCAAAGGAATTTCACACAAAGAGTTCACAAAGGGGTATCACGAAAGTTGATTCCGATATATATCCGTAATTTTTTGCAAACATGAAATGCAATTCGAAAAGGATTATGAAATAATTGTGGCCGGATAAAGCATACATTTTTGAGCTCTTTGTGTAAAATTCTTTTGTGTTCTTAGTGGTTTTGAGACCATGCACTTGAAGCTAGTCAGTCGATTTTTACGAAGGAGCAAACGAATTGTGAGGAACCAGCATTTTCAGATTCTGCAAAACGGCTATCATCCAGGTCATTGTTGGAAGTGATCATACAAAAAATAAATTCGGATTAACGGTTTAAGGCGCAAGGCCTTGAAAACACAAAGTTCACGAAAGAAATTCACACAAAGGCCAAAAAGTTGTATTCGCTGTTTGAATTTAGTCTTTCTATTAATAGGCTTTGTAGTTTCACATTATGCACTCTAAACCGATTTTTCACAAAGCAAAGGGAGTTTAATTTTATCAAGAAATTCTTGTGCGCTTTAAGCGAAATTCTCAGTGCCTATGTGCCAATGCGGTCTAAAACGTTAATCCGAAAATAAATTTCGGATTAACGGGTTACTTCGCAAAGCCCTCTCTGTTTAAGTGAATGAACTACTTTACGTTCTTTTTTTCTTGAAAAAAAAAGAACCGAAAAATTCAAGGCTGTAGAGAAAATACTTGAAATCCATGCCACCTGCAGGCTGACAAATCC
>JAYTOA010000206.1:0-37418 GCA_043748015.1 Flavobacteriales bacterium | reverse complement strand
CTTCTGAGCAACAATTAAGACCTTACCTGAACCTTATAGCGGAAAAGCATTTTCCTTCAGGATTATCGAGTTATAAGCAATTCCTGGAAAGTGCTGAAGCCGATCTTTTGTTAAGCTATCCGGGGGCATGCTAAAATCCCATTCAAAAACCGATTTGCAAGTTAATTGCAAGTATAAAAAAAGGCCTCCGATTGTCTGGAGGCCTTGTCTTTGTTGTGGGAGCTACAGGGTTCGAACCTGTGACCCTCTGCTTGTAAGGCAGATGCTCTGAACCAGCTGAGCTAAGCTCCCAATATTTTAATTACTCTTTTCGTTCTGTGACCCTCCCGCGTTTTTCGCGGGATGCTCTGAACCAGCTGAGCTAAGCTCCCATGTTTTAAGCGGGCGCAAATATAGAAGTGTGTTGTGTTACTCCAAATTTTATTTTTGTATGGATGAAAAAAATTGATGAGACAGTTTTGGATCAGTTTGATGAAGTGCCCATCAAACGTTGGTTTCAGCATTGGTCGGTCGTTTTCGGACCGGTTGTTATTTTTGCTGTTGGCGTGCTTTTCAGGGTACAACATTGGCCATTTGCATTGGAACTCATGGCTGTTGGCCTGGTGCTGATTCTTTGCCGCAGCTTTATTTTCTTTTTCTCGAAGAAGAGAGAAAACTTGGAGTGGATCTATTTCCTTGGTCGAATCTCGTTGATATCTGTGTTGGCCGCCAACTTCGCTTTTCAAAAAATGCCTCGAAGTATTTTGTTGGGTGCCATGCTGCTCTTCGGAATCAGTGTGATGGTTTATATTCTTCGCAAGAAAAGGCCCGAAGATGAACATGCAGAAAATCACGAAGACGACTATTGACTTTTTGAAAGTTTGATCTCTGTTCTGCGATTGATGGAGTGCTCGGGCTCTGAACACTCTACACCGTCATCGCATTCGTTCAATAACTGGGTTTCACCCATTCCTACAGCCTTGAATCTTTTGCGTGCGAAGCCTGCATCCATGAGATATTGAATTGCGGATGCAGCACGCTTCTCCGAAAGGGTCATGTTGTAATCATCATTACCACGGGAGTCTGTGTGTGACCTCAACTCCAATCCAAATGCAGGATTGCGCTCCATGATAATCTTCAACTGATTGAGCTGTCCTCGTGACTCTGGTGTGAGCTTCGCGCTGTTGTATTCGTAGTAAATTCTGTTGATCACAAAAAGATCTTTTGGCGACACAATGATGATCTCATTGTATTCATTGATAAGCACAATCTCCTCTCCCGGTGCAATGCGTGCATACTTAATCTCTGCATTCAAAACAGGAAGCGTAATCTTCTCACCTTTGTCGGTAATCAAAACATTCTTGGCGGCAGTTTCTTTAGAAAGTTGAAACGTATAATCAGTGCGAGGCTCCACATTTGTAAATCTAAATTTACCTGTTTGATTGGTGTAGGCAATTGCCACAGGATTGCCTGCTTCGTCGAGGATCGTCACCGGTTCATTCTTTCCGACATCACCCGGTTGTTCAGCGAATAATTGCCCTTCGATATTCAACGTCAGAAGACTCTTATCGACAAGTGGCAACAGTTCCAAAGAAGTGAAACTAAGCGGCAACAATTCAAGTCGGGCAAAACCGGATGCGTTGAATCGAATCTCGCGCAGCTTGTTTCCCAGGTTGTCATAAATAGAAAGTATCGTGTGCTCATACAACGACGCATCAACACCAATGAGCTGCAACTTATAATTTTGATTCAGGCGCAACATTTTGATGTCCACCTTGCCATTTTCATCGGACTTCTCTTTGAATATAATTTCACCTGCTTCATTCACAGCATAGATGGCCACATTCATACATGGTCGCTCTTTGCATTCAAGGATAGCCAGAAAGTCGTGCTGCTCCTCCGGAAGACTTAATCTCTCGAGTATGTAAATATCATCACCTCCCTTTCCTCCCGGACGACTCGATGTAAGAAATGCCTTGTCTTCGTTGAGATAGAAAATCGAAATGTCGTCAGAAGGACTATTGATAGGTGAACCCAAAGTAATACTGGACTTCCATTGATTGCTTCGAAGCGCTTTCATGATGTCATAACCACCTTGTCCACCGGCGACATCACTCGCGTAAAAAATATCCCCCTTGAACACTGAAGGAAAAATCTCGTTGGAAATACTGTTGACCATCAAACCCGGATTAACAGGATCGGTCCAACCGCTATCCAGTTGATTGCTATACCAGATGTCCATTTTCCCTTGTCCACCGGGCCTGTTACTGCTGAACACCAGTAGTTTTTGCTCAGGATCATAAAAAGGATGGGTATAGTCGTATTGATCAGTGCATATTGGAAGTAGCATAGGCTCTTCCCAAGTGTCACCTACTTTTTTAACTGTAAAAATCTTCAGATTCTTTCCTCTGGAGCCTCCAAAATTTTCCGGACTACTGAAAAAAAGTATTGCATCCTTAGGATTAAATGTAGCGGGACCCTGATCGCCTTTGGCTTGACGATCAAACACGGCACTCGGCTCTTCCCAATCTGCGTAAGTTTCTCCTCTCTTGGCTTTTACGAGTTGAAACATCGGCTTCATGTTCCAGCGATAATCATTCACTAGATCGCTTTCAACACCCGTCATGTAAACCAATTCGCCATTCATCAATGTACAGGCGATATCATCAGAGGCCGTGTTGACACCATTCAATTGCTTCAGCACAAATTGCCCAATCAAATTGGATGTCCATCCAAAATAAAAAACGCTCATTATGATAAAGATGTGCTTCACTTAAAAGTAGCGTATTGATTTGTCTGAACGATTTTTCAAATTGTATCCGAGAAAAATTTCAGCCGAACCATCATTTACATTTCGCAAAAGAGTAATTGGAAAATCATAGCTGAGTCCGATTCGAAAGTGACGCGTGATGTTGAAGCTGCCCAATGCCTGCACACCCGACATGAAGCGATATCCGGCGCCAAACCATATTCTGTTGTTGATCAGATAAAGCAAATTCAACTCACCTTGTATCATCCTTCCCTCAGAATATTTTACCAGCGTTGACAACTGAATCATGTTGTCATTCATCACCCGCTTTTTAACACCTGCTATAAAATTGACATTGTAATACAATCGCGCAAGTGAACCTTGATCCGGACGAAATGCCGATCTGTTGATACTCGTGCTTTCAATTCCCACAAACATTTTCTTCGAATTGTAAAAAACCGAAGCATCTACTAAAGGAGTAATAATAGGAGCGGTATTGTTGGCAAACTGCGCATCCTGAACATCCGCCGCAGACAATTTCGGCCACTCGATCGCTTGCCGCAGAACGCCTCCTGCCAGACCAAGTGACAGCGTATTCTCTCCTATCAATATTTTGTAGGCAGCCGATGCTTTGGCGAATTGTTGTGTTCTTGCGCCGATGCTCTCATTGAGAATTTTGAAACCAACACCAATTCTTTCCTTCATCAATGGTGTATGAAAAGAAAATTGCTGGGTCTCCGGCGCGCCTTCCATGCCCATCCATTGCGAACGATAGCGAACTCCGAAACTGCTGCTCAGTTGATTACCTGCATATGCAGTGTTGACGTCATAAAGATTGAAAAGGTATTGCGTTGAACTCCATTCTTGTTGCGCTTCTGACGCGAGCGTAAGCAGCACGCAACAACAAACAGACAAGAACTTAAATTCTGAAAAATGACTTACAAATATGTGTGCGTATTTCTTCATCGCATTAGTTCAACATAACCGGAATAATGAAAACCATTGGCGTTCATTTTATAGTAGTATGTACCATCGGGTAGTTGCTCGCCGTTTGAATTCAATCCCGTCCAACTATTCGTAATGTTGTCATATCCTTTTGTCTCCCAGACCGACATTCCCCAGCGATTCAGAAATACAATGGTGTTATCGGCATAGCGTCCCAATTCGATATTCTCAATCCTCCAATTGTCGTTGTCTCCATCACCATTTGGTGACAGATAATTGTAGAAAATAAGATCACAACCCACCTTTTCAAGGTCCATTAAATTGAAGTCGTACTCCGCATGATACCCACAACCATTGTTGGCGACTATATCCAGCGTGGTGTGCATCGGAAGAACATTGTTGATTAAGGATCCCGGTAGATTGTTCCAGAATACGGTAATGGAATCGATTGTTGTGCAACCTGAAATCGAGATGATTTCCGCCTGATAAAATTTCGTGCAGGTGTTGTAAACTATTTTCAATTGAACAAGCATTGACAATTCTCCAACCGGCTGTTCAAATCCGGAAGTGACAACTGAATGCTCGTTTTGATAAGTGTTTGTTTCAATCTGACCGGCACTTGAACTAATGCAAAACGTTCCACATTGGTTCATCGCAAAAGGTGCAATCACTTGTCTGTCCAGAACGATCTGTGCGCTGCAAAACACAGCGACATAACATAACAATATGGCAAACAAAATTTTTTGCATCCAATCACTCTTTGCTGTGTTCGATAACATACCATGCACTTCCATTACTCACGATGGATAAGTACTCTGCATACATATTCGTCATGGTATAGATTGGAAGTCCGTCAATAGTCTCACCTGAATTTGCAACTATGTTCACGGTGTTCGTTGTCGAAGCGTTGTTGAACATCTTGCGGAATTTGTAAACTCTTCCCGGACAAGTTGATGCCGGAATCAACGATATCGTCACATTCTGAGTAGTGACATTGCAGAGAAAAATGACTGTTGATTCATTGGTTGGACTTGCATTGAGATCATAATTTTCACCATTCAAAATGGTAACGCTCATTCCCAGTGAACCGGAAACTTCCAACGTACTATTTGGTGTTGTCGTGCCCACGCCAATGCGCTTATCTACGTTGTATATGGCAGTTGTGTTCTCATCCCATGTTGCATGTGCCACGGGATCGAGATCTACTGTTTGCGATGCAACGCCTTCATTGATCTGCAATTGAAATTGATTGTCCAAATTCATTCCTGTTATCAATTCATTGGATGAATCTGTATCGCCCGCTTCATTCAAAGATGACAGATCTACTGAATACTCAATATCGCTTTCACTAATCGTAAGTGTTGTACCCGACAACGAAAAGTCTTGAATCAATTCATTCTCCGGGTCACCATCGGCTTCGTTGGCGACAGTTCCTGCGCGCGATGCGTAAAAAGCATAAGGCACGGTGAGCATTTGCGAAACCCCGATTACTTGCGTAGATCCCTGACCTGGAATTGCGGCTCGCACCTCAAGAAAATAAATTTGCGACTCCCATGGAATAGCGCTTAGTGTATTGAATTGTCCGTTGCCGGTTGGAACACCGTTGCCAATCATTGCCGTAAACAATCCGAATTGATTCGTAGAAATCAAGCTGTGAAATTCTTCAAATGCAATGGTGCCAGCAGGGCTACCTGCGCGTATAGCAAATTCGATAGTAACCGTTTCATTGCCCAATTCATTGCCCATCAGATCGCGAACGACAGCTTGATAAGAAATACTGTCAGGACTGGATTGCGCGACACACAATCCGCAAACTAGTACAAAGGTCAGAACAGTTAATATTTTAGTCATTGGATGCTTTTTCACCGGTTCATGATTAACGCCGCAAAGTAGAATGCGACAATCATGGAATGAGGTGAGATTCAAACATCTATTAACTATGTGTCGTGGATAGATCGCGATTATAATTGCGACTTGTAAGCGATGGCTGTTTCAACCAGTTCTGCATACCATTCAGAACCGAATTTTCTTGTAAGAGGCTCTTTGAGAAACTGATATACCGCGACTTTCAGCGCTGATCCGCATGCACATGCAGGAGAACAAACTTGCCATTTGTGATAGTTGACAGCCGTGTATTCCGGAAGTTTTGCGATACGCACCGGATAAAGATGACACGAAATCGGTTTCTTCCAATCTGTTTTGCCATCTAGAAAAGCTTGCTCCAGTGAACATTTCGCAATTCCTCTTTCATCAAAATTGACGAAAGAACATTCGCCATGATTGCCCACGAGTGTGGTCACCATGTCACCGTCCTCATCAATCTGATACAATCCCAGTTTTTCAATTGCTTCGATTCCTTCAGGACGCATGTATGGTTTCACCACATCGTAAACTTCTTCCAGTCGATCAAGCTCTTCAGGCTCAAGCGGCGCACCACTTTCACCCTCAATGCAACACGCTCCTTTGCATGCCGCAAGATCACAAACAAAATATTCTTCGAACAACTCTTCACTCACCAATGTCTCGCCGATTATGATCATACTTCGCAAAAAAATTACGCCTTTGTAAAATTCAAAATTGTCCTTTCAATAATGGAAACGCAATCCATCAATTGATCTTCGGTCATCACAAGAGGTGGTGCAAAGCGAATGATGTTGCCGTGTGTAGGCTTCGCCAGCAAACCATTTGCAGCAAGAGCCAGACAAATATTCCAGGCCGTACTGCTGTCTTCTGTATCATTGATGACAATGGCATTGAGCAAACCTTTGCCACGCACCACATTCACAAGATCCGTTTTTTCGATAATTCGGTTCATCTCCTTGCGGAAAATAATTCCAAGACGCTGAGCATTCTCAGCCAAGTTTTCATCTTTCACCACTTTCAATGCTGCAATAGCAACCTTTGCTGAAATTGGGTTTCCACCGTAAGTACTTCCATGCTGCCCGGGTTTAATGCAAAGCATGATTTCATCATTGCACAACACAGCACTCACCGGATAGATTCCTCCGCTCAACGCCTTTCCCAAAATCAACATGTCGGGATGAACTCCTTCGTGATCACATGCCAACATTTTACCGGTGCGTGCAATTCCTGTTTGTATTTCATCAGCGATGAAAAGAACTTTCCTCTCACGACACAGATCAAAAGCTTTTGCGATATAGCCTTCGTCGGGAACCATTACACCCGCTTCACCTTGTATAGGCTCGAATAAAAATCCAGCTACGTTTTTATCTTTCAATGCTTCTTCCAACGCTTTCAAATCGTTGTATGGAATACTCACAAAACCCGGACTGAATGGTCCGAAATTTCCAAATGAATCCGGATCGCTGGAAAAAGAAACAATGGTTGTTGTGCGGCCATGAAAATTCTGTTCGCAAACAATAATTTTCGCAGCATTTTCTGCAATGCCCTTTTTCTCATAAGCCCATTTACGGCATAGTTTGATGGCTGTTTCAACGCCTTCAGCACCGGTATTCATCGGCAATACTTTATCATAACCGAAATATTCACAGATGTATTTTTCGTAAACACCCAGCGAGCTATTGTGAAAAGCGCGCGATGTCAATGCAAGTTGTCCGGCCTGCTCCACAAGAGCCTCTGTTATTGCTGGATGACAATGCCCCTGATTCACCGCAGAATACGCTGAAAGAAAATCGTAATACCGTTTTCCGTCAATGTCCCACACATAAACGCCTTCACCTTTGTGCAGCACCACCGGCAGCGGATGATAATTGTGCGCACCATATTTTTCTTCAAGTTCAATCATCTTGGAAGCGTTGTTTACCTCGGGAATTGCGGCGGTCATTTGCATGTCTTTTTGATTGGCGCGAAGATAGGGCGGGTAAAGGAATGTAGCAATAAAGGATTATAGGGAATGCGCCTAAATCACATGTGTCACCAATAACTCAATAACCTGATTACTCAATAACTGAACTTCCATCTCTGTAATTCCATCAGCTATGTTGTAGGAAATTCATACTTATTAAAAATCCGTACAAATCTGCTTCTTGATCCGCGAAAATCTGCGTGAAAAATCAATTAGCTTTGCCGCTCTTTTAAAAAAAACAATATTACACACAGCAATGGCCGGTAAAGTAACCTTCACAATGATTAAACCTGACGCAACAGCAGCAGGACATACAGGAAAAATCATCGACAAAATAATTGGCGCAGGATTCCAGATCAAAGCAATGAAATGGACCAAACTCAGCACTGAGGAAGCAAGTAAATTTTATGAAGTGCATAAGGAGCGTGGCTTCTTTGGTGAACTTGTGGAATACATGAGCAGCGGTCCAATCGTGGCTGCTATTCTTGTAAAAGACAATGCCGTGGAAGATTTTCGCACATTGATTGGCGCCACTGATCCGCAGAATGCTGCTGAAGGAACTATCCGCAAGATGTTCGCAACGAGCATCGCTGCTAACGCGGTTCATGGCAGTGATAGCGATGAGAACGCTTTGAACGAAGGCGCTTTCTATTTCAGCACACGCGAGCACGCTTAAGTCGAATAGTTATTTACAGTCGGTGTTTTGATACCGGCATTTTTGTTCACCCTATAATTTCATTCTATGAATAAAATAATAGTTGCAAACCCGATTGTTGAGATGGATGGCGACGAAATGACTCGCATCATCTGGAAATTTATTAAGGACAAATTGATATTTCCATATCTCGAACTCGACATCAAATATTTTGACCTCGGCATGGAAAACCGCGACGCCACTGATGACAAAGTCACCGTGGAAAGTGCGGAAGCGACATTGAAATACAATGTTGCTGTGAAGTGCGCGACCATCACTCCCGATGAAGATCGTGTCGTGGAATTTGGGTTGAAGAAAATGTGGAAGAGTCCGAATGGCACTATCCGCAACATCATCGGTGGTACAGTTTTCCGCGAACCGATCATTTGCAAAAACATTCCGCGACTTGTTCCGGGATGGACCAAACCGATCAATATTGGTCGTCATGCATTTGGTGATCAATACCGCGCAACGGATACTGTCATCAAAGGAAAAGGTAAATTGACCATGTCGTTCGCTCCGGAAAATGGTGGCGAAACCAAAACCTGGGAAGTATATAATTTCGAAGGTGATGGTGTTGCTCTCAGTATGTACAACACGGACGACAGTGTTTATGGCTTCGCTCGCAGTTGTATGAATCAAGCCATATCGCGTAAATGGAATTTGTATTTCTCTTCAAAGAATACGATTCTAAAAGCATACGATGGAAGATTCAAAGACATTTTCGAAGAAGTTTATCAGAAAGAATACAAAGCAAAATTCGCTGAGTTGGGCATCACTTACGAGCACAGACTCATCGATGATATGGTGGCCTATTGCCTCAAGAGCGATGGTGGATTTGTTTGGGCGTGTAAGAATTACGACGGCGATGTTCAAAGTGACATCGTTGCACAAGGTTTCGGCTCATTGGGTCTGATGACTTCAGCTCTCATTACACCCGATGGCAAAACCATGGAAGCGGAAGCTGCACATGGAACAGTAACACGTCATTATCGTCAGCACCAGGCTGGAAAGAAAACATCGACCAATCCAATCGCTTCCATCTTCGCATGGACTCAAGGACTTGCTCACCGCGCGAAACTCGACGGCAATGCAGAGCTTGCTAAATTCTCGCAGACACTTGAATCCGTTTGTGTAGATGTAGTTGAAGGTGGCAAGATGACAAAAGACCTTGCGATTTGCATTCATGGCGATGCTCTTAAATCTGAACACTACCTGACGACAGAAGATTTTCTGGATGCACTGGATGCGGAGTTGAGAAAGAGAATGGAGAAATAGGGGTTAGCGATTAGGATTTAGGAATTAGGGGCGCCGCCTCAAATCACAAATCAAACATCGCAAATCTTCGAGTCAATAATTCTCCAATTCAAGAAATAAAAAAAATCCCCGAAGCATTGCTCCGGGGATTTTTATTTTGTTGTGATGGCTCGATTATTTACGATCGTTTTCCATCTTTTCCATTTCCTTGTTGAAAGTGTCTTTGAACTTTTCGTAGTTGTAATCTGCTTTCAATTTTTCGTTTTGTGAAAGTCCTTTGTTGTAGGCATCTGCAATCTTTGATCCGCTCAATTCGAGTGCTACATAGCTCACGAATGTTCCGTCTTCACGCTGTGTTAACTTCTCGCAGATCTCAATTGCTCCGCGCAATTCCTGATCGACAACCGTGCGGGCCATCTCCTGGAATGTTTCTGTCACTTCTTCTTTGTTATTGAACTCAGTTGAGTTGACATAATTATCACCCACGATCTTCATTGTTGAACTGATGGTCTTTGCCATTTCAGAGTTGGCGTTTGAGCGTGCCTTCTTTTTTGCCGTCTCACGGTCCATGCTCTCACCTGTTGCAGTAGCGCGGAATGCCTCTTTGGTGCTCATGTATTGATCGCCTGTGCAATACTCGTTGATCAATACTTCACCTTTTGGCTTTGGTGTTTCAGCTGCTTTCTTTTTCTTCTTTCCACATGCCGAACCAAAAATCGCTATGGCGGCTACTAGAATCATCAATGTAAATTTTCTCGTTTTCATATCACTTTGTTTTTATGGTTATGTCCTGTTTGTGTTTTGTCCGTTTTCTACAATCGTGCCAAAGGTAAAATTTCCATTTATTACAGCGCCTTCCAAAAAACCGAAGGCCATTCCTTGATTATAAAATCGCCTCAAGAATACTCTTGGAAATCTGTTGTTCAATTTTTTCTTTTCCTTTTTTGTAGGCTTCAATACTCGCAGCACCTGCATTCAATTGAAGTCCTTTGATGGCTGAAAGGGATTCCTGATAAACAATCTCACCGGATTTCATACTCTTCACTTTGACCGTCATTTCAAGAAATGCCACTACGAATCCTTGCGAACTACCGCCCGCTGTTGTGTTGGAAGTAATGCTCACGTCGAAATCATTTTCACCTCTAGCTGTTACCACTCTCATCCCCTGTTTGGCCAGTTCGGAATTGAGCGCACTTGCCAATAATGAACCTTGTGACGGTTGTCCATAGCTCCTTTCTTCACTTTGTATAAAGAAACTTGGCGACCTCATTTCGATGGGAATCGAACGGCTGTCGGCCTTCATATTCTTCATCAATCCGACTTGAATCTGCTTGTCCAAATCTCCGGCGATCATCGGATCTAAATTAATTTTCAGATCGAGATTGTTGGATTTTTCTGATGCACTCACTCCACTGACATTCACTGTGAACTTGCCTCCATCAGTGGTAATGACCGATCGAGGTTTCATATAACTTGTCTTATTGTAGAGATATGAAACGCTGATGCCATTCACCGATTTTCCTTCATACTCCACGCTTGCGGGAACATCAACATTGTATTTGTTCTCTGAAGAAAGAATCACCTTGGTTGTTCCCGGTTTGATGCTCAATCCCGAAGTAATTCTCTGCAAGCTGCTGTAAATTTCGTTGTCGAGATAGACTTTGCCGTTTTCCGTGCTGTAATCATTTACTTCCGCCCAATACGCTTTCAATGCAAAAAGTCCATGCATGTAAAGATCAAAAGCTGCGGCGATATTGGCGTCTTGCTCTGCAGATTTTCCTTTCAGGTAATAATCATAGGAAGAGCTCAGTGCTTGATTCTTCTTCTCCATTTTTTGACGCTGATACTCTGCTTTATTGAGTCTGTAATAAGTCCAGAATTCCTTTTCATTCTCCCACGTTCCTGCTATCTCGAAGTTCTCAATTTTCTCATCTGTTGTCGTGGAAATATTCGAGATAAACTCCTCGCTAAAATTTTTATTCACTTCGAGTGTATTCAGAAATGTTGAACCTTGCACCCTAACACTGATCTCTGATGCCAAATCATTCAATGCATTTTTCTTGGCGATGTTTTGATAGTCCAACGGTTGACTTACCTTACTACTCGATCCAATGCCTATGTAATTTGAACTGCTGTGTGGTCTTGTTCCCACCCATTCCGGCGCTGCTACAGGCGCTACAATGACTTTCTCGCTCTTGGACGCCGGCTTTCCCGATTTGCAACCGGAAAACGACATTGACAAAAGTGAGATGACCACAGCCAACAGCATCCATGGTTTTGAAATTGCTATTTGAAAATTCGATTGCGTCATTTTACGAGTTCCTTTACCACATTACTGATTGAGCCCGACAACTGTGATGATACAGTTCCGAAAAGTGTATTCGACAATTGCGTTGGGGATTGAAGATCTTGTCTTCCCGACATCAAACCTAAGATCGCGCGTTTGTCTTGCGCATTTAGGTTTGGCCCTCCCTGTCCGGCCGGGAAAAGCGTATTCACGTCGCCATCAAACTTTCCGTACAGCACTTCATCGTTCAATTCTTTCTGAATGATCTCAGTTTTGATAATCTCTCCCGTGCTCAGATTGACCAGCTTGTACTGAAAACTCACCGTGCATCCATTTGAATTGTAATATTCGGTATATGTTGTCGGTTTGTACATGGTCTGTATATAATACTTGCCATCCGTCTTGTTCAATACGCGTTCTTGATACGAAGCGTATCCGTCGCGTTGTTTGGTTCGCAGTGATCCTTTTTTCTCACTATAACTGAGCACCGTACCTGTAAGCAAAGCCTGCGCACCTATTAGTTCTCCAACTTTCACGGCGGTATTCTGATCAATCACTCCTGACAGTTGCAATTGCTGTTCGCGAATAATGGCTTCCATTTGTCCGCGATCCACAACGCGCATAAACGGATCCTTCACGTTTGTCAAAGCTGTTAGTGCATAAGCAGAAACTCTGGCATCCAACCCGGGTGTTCCACTGGCGTTCTCAAAATTCATGAGTGCTATAGTGTAAATTCCTTTTTCCAGACATTGCTTTTTCAAATAGGCAGCGTCCTTGTAATCTGCTTTGCGCGCAATAACTTTCTCGAATTGTCCGTGAGCACTGCGATAATTTCCCAGAGTCATTTCCTTTTTCCCTTCAGTATAAAGAGGTTCGAGATAAGCGATGTTGCCGAGTTCGGATGCATCCTTATAATTTGGATCAAGTTTTCTGATCTCAGCGAATTTTGTTTCAGCCTCAGGAAATTTCTGGTCTTCCAGTAAAGTCGTTCCTTCATCATAAAGCTGCACGAGATAAGATCCTTTCACTGCTTGATAATCTGACTCATAAAAATCTGCAAGTAATAATGTGATACCTACACCCTGAATCTTATCGCGGTAATCGCGTGCTTTGTGATATGCATAAACAGCATCTTTACTTGTACCAAAACTTTTCTGCTTTGCAAAATCATTCAACATATTGTTGAGCATCAGCTGACCGGTGGTCTTCATACCAATCTGCGCATCAATATTGCTTCTCTTTTTTTGAAGTGCTGTGTAATAATTACCGGCCGCTTCATTCATCAATCCCGCCTTTTCCTGCTTAGAAGCCATCTTGGCGAAATGCTTGCTACCTTGACAAGCGCCTAGAAAGAGCGAGGCAATCAGTATCAAAGCGGTATAATATTGAATGGTTTTCATAGTGGAGTGCAATCGGTGTCACTGAAAATGTGAAGTACTCATTTAACCTGAATACTTCACCTTTGCTAAAACAAACCTTTACTTGGTTGATAAGAAACTATCCAGTTCTTCAATGCTGGATTCAAATTGGAATGCATCATTCACCTGGAAATAATCTCCCTGGTTGTAGCAAAAATCATAAGCAAATTTTGCATAGTCCAATTTCGATGCTTCAAAACTGAACATTCCCATCACCTCTTTTACTTGCAGTGCTGTTAGGCAATTTGCTTTTGTAATCTGCTTTGCAATTGTCATCTTAGAATCCTCAAAACTTTTCGAAGCAATATTTGATTTTGCTGAAGTGAACGATGCATCTGTCATTGAGCTGGCACAGCGACCTTTGCTTTCTATAGCAACAGGCGCTGGTTTCTCTACCGGACGCGGGGCAGGCGCAGTAGATGTTGTTGTGGTCTTCGAAGTTGTTGTAGTTGTGACTGAAGTCGCCGTATTCTCTTGCATATCGAATCCACCATCAGTATCAGTAACGTTTATGTTCACACCCATGTTCACTCCGCCCACATTAACACCCATTGATACGTTTTCACCTGATGTCTTCACAGGCTTAGCGGATGTTGTAGTTATGGTGGTTTTAGTAACGGTAGTATTCGCACCGGAGTCCATGCTTTGATCCATTCCGGTTCCAGAGATCTTAGTTTCCATTTTAATTGTCTCATTGGAAATGTTGTCATCCACATCAGCTATTCGTTTTGCTTCACTTGAAGGTGCAGAAACAGCCGGTGTTGCAGTTGCTGCGCCGCTAATTTCTGATTGTCCCTGAAAACGAAGTACATACTCGCCTTTCTTGTTCTTTTTGATGATGTAAGTGACTTCTTGACCCTTCTGTACGGCAAAATTGTTATTGGAAAAATCAGCTAGCGTAGCATCTTCAAAGTCCACACGCGCTTGATAGAATTCGGCCGTCAAGCCGGTCATTTTCACATTGGCCTGAGGTGTGGCATTTTGCTTTTCTCCATTGAGTGTAAGTGTAAATTTTTCACCGGCTTCGGCGAATACAACTGCATTAGCGGTTTGTGCTTGAATCTGTGCACATGTAAATGCCAGTAAGAGGATCGTGTAAATTTTTTTCATGTGGTCATTTTTTGAAGTTCGTAAATGTAGTGATAGCCTTGCAAGGCGAATGACGTGCCAAAAATATTCCAAACGATTTAAAGCCGTCAACTTGCTAATTTTGGACAGTCAAATTCGGATATGAAAAAAATACTGGTCATTGGTGCGGGAAGAAGCAGTGCCAACCTCATCAAATACCTCACTGAACACGCGGAGAAAGAATCCTGGAAAATTCGCGTTGGCGATATGGATGCCACAATGGCTGCGCAAAAATTGGCCGGTAGTCCTTTCGGAGAAGCGTTTCAGCTTGATGCAAGCAATGACAAGCAGCGAAGAGAGGAAATTTCCGAAGCAGATCTGGTCGTTTCCATGCTTCCGGCTTCTATGCATATGACAGTTGCCAAGGATTGCATTGATTTGCGGAAGAACGTCATCACGCCGAGCTATGTTCCCGATGAAATGTGGGAGCTCGATGAAGCTGCAAAAAAGAATGGTGTACTGATTCTGAACGAGATGGGCGTCGATCCCGGAATCGATCACATGTCGGCAATGAAAATTATCCATGAGTTGGAAAAAAAAGGCGCGAAACTCGAAAGCTTTGAATCATACACCGGTGGACTAATTGCTCCAGAAAGTGACAACAATCCCTGGAACTACAAGATCACCTGGAATCCACGGAATGTGGTTCTTGCGGGATATGGCGGCACAGCCAAGTTTCAGGAAAATGGAAAGCTCAAATACATTCCCTATCACAAACTTTTTCAACGTGCTATTCCGGTGGATATCGATGGTTATGGAAGCTTTGATGGATATGCGAATCGAGATTCACTTAAGTACAAGAAAATCTACGGAATCGAAAATATTCCATCGCTCCTGAGAGGAACTTTGCGCCGATCAGGTTTTTGCAAAGCGTGGGACAGCTTGGTGCAAATGGGCCTTACAGATGATTCCTTCCTCATCGAAAATCCGTCGACGATGACCTGGCGCGATCTCACTTCTTCATTTCTGAACATTACCAATGATTCATTTGTTGAACAAACAGCTATGAACTACCTGCAGACAGACGATATCAGTTTTGCGAAATTGAAGTGGCTCGGCATTTTTGATGAAAAGCCTTTGAACATACAAAGCGGATCGCCGGCAGTTGCACTTCAGAAATTGATTGAAGAAAAATGGGTGCTTGATGAGGATGACAAAGACATGATTGTGATGTGGCATCGGTTCAAGTATTCTATCCATGGAAAAAATGAGGAGTTGCAGTCATCCATGATTTGCGTCGGTGATGATCAGATTCACACCGCCATGTCAAAGACAGTTGGGTTGCCCATTGGCATTGCCGCAAGAATGGTGCTCGATGGCCGTTTGCAGCTAACCGGTATTCAATTACCGATAATTCCCGAAATTTATCTTCCCGTATTGGATGAATTGAAAGAATACGGAATTGACTTCAATGAACAAATCATAAAGCATTGAGATATATAAATCTCTTCATACTGTTTTCTGTTTTATTGAATAGTCCCATCTTTGGACAGGAAGGTCGCTGTCCGAAAATTCCCACTGAATACAGCTGGACTGAAGATGCGGATTATGCTAAAGATGAAGAACTCGTAAAAAAGACTTTGAGGTGGTTGTGTCTGACGCCACTTGGAGTGGATGTACAGCAGAGAAGCATCGCAAACGCTTATGTGATGGAATGGCTTGCAGGTGCGCCGCAGATCAGAATCAACGTCACCACAACGCGACTGCCATTTTATAATCAACATCCAGAGTTGCTCTTTCCATTCATTCATGGAATCGCATTGTTCAAGATGAACAAACCGGGAGTGACAGATGATCTCACGCTATATGTTGAAGGCATGGATGTGGTAGCATCGCTTTCACAACAAAGCAAAGAACTATCGAAATCGAAAGTGCTCAAGCCTCTCTTGAAGGCATATAAGAAAAAGCGGATGAAGGAATATGTGAAGCAGATACTTGAAGAACATGAAAAAATTTGAGATTCCCGAACATTTTAAATCGGGCATTATAGGTGAAGTAAAACTCAAGCGTCGATTGGCTGATCCGCGTAAGCAGGATTTTAAACCCGGTGTTCTTGATTTTGGCAATGTTCAATTTCTCCTTCCGCGTCATTTTGGGTTTTGTTATGGTGTAGAAAATGCCATCGAAATTTCCTACAAAGCCATAGCGGAAAATCCGGGCAAACGATTGTTCCTTCTCAGTCAGATGATTCACAATCCTGCCGTGAATGAAGATCTTGAAGCTAACGGTATTCAATTTATTATGGATACCGATGGAAAACAATTGCGTCCGTGGGATGACATCAAAGCGGATGATGTCGTCATCATTCCCGCATTTGGCACAACCATAGAAATTGAAAAATTACTCGAGGAAAAGGGTGTGGAAACGAAGACCTACAACACGACATGTCCGTTCGTAGAAAAGGTGTGGAAACGCAGCGCCGAAATTGGCCGCAGTGGATTTTCAATCATCATTCACGGCAAACACAAACACGAGGAAACGCGCGCAACATTTTCTCACAGCTATCAGGATGCTCCTTCTATCATCATTCGCGACATGGCAGAAGCGCAATTGCTCAGCACATTCATGAATAGTGAAAAAAGTGAGGTGGAATTTCTTCATCACTTTTCCGAAAAAATTTCCCCCGGATTCGATTACAAAAAAGATCTGCAGAAACTTGGCGTGGTGAATCAGACAACGATGCTCGCGACGGAAACACAGGCCATTGCTGATTTTTTCAAAAACATCATGATCGAAAAGCATGGAGAAAACTACCGTGACTATTTTGCGGATACACGCGATACATTGTGCTATGCTACGAATGACAATCAGGAATCAACGCTTCGCACACTCGACTCCGGCGCTGATCTGGCAATTGTAATCGGAGGCTACAATAGTTCGAATACTTCGCAGATTGCAAATATTCTCCGCACCAAAATGCCGACATTTTTCGTCAAAAACGAAAGCGAAATCGTCTCTGAAAATAAAATTCAACATTTCGATTACGGACAACAACAACTGCTGACTACAACGAATTGGCTTCCGTCAAAAGAGAAAATCAGCATCGTGCTCACCAGCGGCGCATCTTGTCCGGATACGATTTTCGAGGCCGTATTGCGAAAAATTATTATCATTCGTCAGCCAGAAAAAAGTGTCGAAGAAGCGCTTACCACTTTTGCATAACGGAATGTAATTCACTTAAAATGGCAACATAGAACTTTACGATTCATAACTGTGACTTATAAGCTCATTCATTCAAACTTAAGAAGCGTAAGTGCTGCTGTGGCCTTAACTTTGTCGCAAACAGGAATTGAGAAGAATGGGTGATATCATACGTCTTTTACCGGATTCAGTAGCCAATCAGATTGCTGCAGGGGAAGTGGTTCAGCGACCGGCGTCCGTTGTAAAAGAACTGATGGAAAATGCTATCGATGCCGGTGCGAGTGTGATCAATCTCATCGTGAAGGATGCCGGAAAAACGATGATTCAAGTCGTAGACAACGGTCGCGGTATGAGCGAAACTGATGCGCGCATGTGCTTTGAAAGACACGCTACTTCGAAAATTCAAAAGTCAGACGACCTGTTTCACATCGTCAGCAAAGGATTTCGTGGTGAGGCTTTAGCGAGTATCGCGGCGATTGCTCAGGTTGAAATGAAGACACGTCCACAAGGCGCACAACTCGGAACAGTCATTCAAATCGAAGGATCGAAAATTAAAAATCAGGAAGTGATTCATTGCGCCGAGGGAACTTCTTTCAGCGTGAAAAATCTGTTTTACAATGTGCCTGCACGTCGCTATTTCTTGAAAAGTGATGCGATTGAATTGCGTCACATCATCGACGAATTTCATCGCGTGGCGCTGACACATCCGGAAATTGAATTCACGTTTACTCACAATGGAGCGGAAGTTTTTACGCTACCGGCAGTTGCTCTTCGGCAGCGAATTGTGCACACACTCGGCAATCGTTACAACGAAAAATTAGTGCCCGTTGATGAGTCGACGGACATCGTAAATGTTTCCGGTTTTGTTGGAAAGCCTGACGCGGCCAAGAAAACCAGAGGTGAGCAATACTTCTTCGTCAATCATCGATTCATCCGCAACTCCTATTTGCATCATGCAGTAATGAGTGCGTTTGAGCAATTGCTCCCGGCAGGCCATTTTCCTCTTTACTTGATTTATCTCACGATAGATCCGGCGCAGATAGACATCAATATTCATCCTACAAAAACAGAAATCAAATTTCAGGATGAGCGAGCAGTTTATGCGATTATACATGCAGCCGTGCGTCGCGCACTCGGCAAATTCAATATTTCGCCAAGCCTTGATTTCAACCAGGAAACCTCTATTGCAATTCCTATTGCGCGTACAGGGCAAATTATCTCACAGCCTTCGGTTCAAGTCAATCACAACTTCAACCCTTTTGGTGAATCGCCTGCGCCGCGTGAGCGCGAAACTTCTTTGAAAGGTTGGTTTGATCAAAAAGAAAAGCAAGCTTCCGGTTGGCAAGAATTGTTGGCCATCAACAAACGAGAAAATGTGGAAAGTGTCGAAACACTCGCAGAAAAAATTACGAGAGACGATCAACTCATTGCGCCTTTTGAATGGACAGATGAAGCTCCGGTTTTTCAACTTCACAGAAAATATTTATCGCTCGTCACACCGAAAGGTTTGATGTTGATTGATCAGCAAAGAGCGCATCAACGAATTCTTTTCGAAACATATATTCGACAGATGGATGCCGGCAAAGGACCATCACAGCAATTGCTCTTTCCCGATTCCGTAACCCTGAGCATAGCAGATTGCGCGCTCATTGAATCAGGAATGGCAGAGCTGTCCGCTCTTGGTTTTGATTTGATACGTTCAGGTGAAGACAGTTTTGAAATAATTGGGATGCCGGCAGATGCAGGCATAATGGACGGTCAAAAACTTTTGGAAGAATTTATTGAGCAGTGGAAAAATGAGCGCGGAGATTTGCAATATTCACCTCGCGAAAAAATGGCGTGGGCGCTGGCCGCGGCATCATCCATTCGCTATGGTCAAATGTTAACCACACCGGAAATGAATAATCTTGTACATCAACTTTTTCATTGTGCCATGCCATACAACAGCCGTGACAACAAAGCCACCATTATTCAACTTTCCATCTCGCAACTGGAACAACAATTCAGATAAACTATGTTTCAGAAACTACCTGTTGTCACCAAGAATATTATCATCATCAATGCAATACTGTTCCTTGCTGTTTCAGCAATTCCATCATTACGCCCTCCACTGACAGGTTATTATTTCGAGAGTCAAAATTTTCAAATCTGGCAGATCATTACTCACATGTTTATGCATGGTAATCTCTCGCACATATTCATGAATATGTTCGGTGTTTTCATGTTTGGAGCTGTGCTTGAAAAATACTGGGGGCCAAAAAAGTTTTTGAATTACTACTTACTTACAGGTCTTGGAGCTTTCGCTTTGCACCAGTTCATCAATTATCTGGAGATACAAAAATTAATGGCAGCAATCCCAACTGATCTGCTCAATGACGTTTTACAAAATGGCAACGCAGCTTTGTTGGAAGGGAAAAACTACACGAATCAATCTGCTGCCAGTTTGAATCTAGCTATGAATATTGGCCTTGTTGGCGCTTCGGGTTGTCTCTTCGGACTCTTAATCGCTTTTGGAATGATGTTTCCCAACACAGAACTCATGCTTTTGTTCTTTCCTGTTCCGATCAAGGCGAAATGGTTTGTGCTCGGCTATGGAGTGATTGAACTTTTTCTTGCAACTCTTAACAGACCCGATGACAACGTCGCACATTACGCTCACCTTGGAGGTATGATTTTCGGGTTCATCATTTTGAAAATCTGGCAATCACAAGGCAAATTATATTCTTAGGTCGTGGATTTTCTTTCCAATATAAAACAAAGGTTCAAAGCGAGTGATGCGCTTTTCAGATTGATGATTATCAATGCCGGAATTTTTGTGCTTATACAACTCGTATTGCTACTTCAATATGTTACGAAATCACATGTCGTTCACTTGCCGGTGGGCGGTGTGACATCCGGATCGAATGCTCCCAACTGGCTACAACGAATTCCCGAAGATCTAACATTAGCCGCAAGTTCCGATGCCGTAACGATGCTCATAAGACCGTGGAGTTTCATCACTCATATGTTCACACATATTCAATTCGGCCATTTCTTGTTCAACATGGTTGCGCTTTATACCATGGGACAAATTTTCGTTTCGATTCTTGGCAGCAAAAAACTGACTTCACTCTACATCATGGGTGGATTGAGTGGCTTTGTTCTCTTTGCACTCGCGTTTAATTTTCTGGAAGTGTTTCAACGCAATCATGAAAGCTATGTCCTCGGCGCTTCAGCTGCGGTGATGGCGGTGACTGTTGCAGCGGCGACTCTTCGTCCAAAACAAATTCTCTATCTCTTTGGCGCTATCAAACTGGAGTTGATGTGGCTCGCTGCAATACTTGTTTTGCTCGATCTTGTGAGTGTACGTGATGGCGTAAACAGCGGTGGTCACATAGGACACATCGGCGGTGCTGCATATGGATATTTCTATGCACTTCAAGTAAAAAAAGGCAAACAGCCGGGTATCTGGATTAATCGCTTGATGGATAAAATAAAATCGCTTTTTAATAAAAAAAGTATGACCGTTGCCTCGCGCAATGCAAGAGCGAAAAGCGACGAACAATTCAACCTGGAGAAAAAAGCACGTCAAAAAAAGATTGATGAAATTCTCGACAGGATTGGCAAATCCGGATATGACAGTCTAACGAAGCAAGAGAAAGATTTTCTTTTTCAGAATTCACAGAAATAAATTTTAGCGATAAATTTTTGTCAACATTCCGTATTGGAATTTTCGCGGATAAGTGACTCACTCGAATCCTACCCGCACATGTTAAATTTGTCGTATGACAGAAGTTGCAACACAGAAAAAAAAATCACGCACCAATTGGTTCGTGATGATTTTTAACTGGGTTGCTATCGTCGCACTTATATTCTCTTATCTGGCTGCGCATGTGGCTCCTTCCACATTCGGTTATTTTGCCTTGTTCGGACTTGCCTATCCATTCATCCTGCTTGCGAATGTTCTGTTCATACTCTACTGGTTCTTCAAAAAAAGAAGAAACATTCGATATTCAATCTTTGCCATTCTTATTGGACTGACACATTTTTCAGACTTTTTCCAGATTTCATTCAATGAAAAAAACGATAACACACGAGATCAAATCAAGGTGCTTACATACAACGTTCATTTATTTGATTTGTACAATGCGCGTTCGGGAAAACAAACAAGAAACAAGATCTTTGATTTGCTGGTGCAAGAAAACGCTGACATCATTTGCTTTCAGGAATTTTACTACACAGAGAAAAAAGGTTTCTTCGAAACACGTGATACACTGTTGAAGTTCTTGCCCAATCAATTTTATCATGAAAGATATACGCATGCGTTATCGGGCAATCAATTCTTCGGCGTCGCCATGTTCTCGAGATATCCGATAATCAAGAAAGGATACGTACCATTTGCAAGCGATGCCAATAATTTCTGCATCTATATCGATATCGCGAAAGGAAATGATACCATTAGGGTATACAACGCACACTTGCAATCCATAAGATTTCGTCCGGAAGATTATGCGCTGGTTGACGGCAACAAAAACAACGAGCAAATAGAGAGCGGCAGCAAACGCATTGCACGACGACTAAAAGATGCGTTTGTGAAAAGAGAAGAACAAGTGCAACGTGTAGTTGACAACATTAGGACTTGTCCTTACGAGGTGATCATGTGTGGTGACTTCAACGACACACCTGTTTCTTTCACCTATGAAACGTTCACAGACGAGCTTGAAGATTCGTTCATAGAAGCCGGCAATGGCATTGGCAATACCTATATTGGAGTGTTTCCGTCATTCAGGATAGATTACGTGATGCACAGCAAAGGATACAAATGCATTGCCTATAAAACGCTCGATGAAAAATTGAGCGATCATCATGCTTTGTCCGTTGTTCTCAAGAAATCCAAAAAAAACTAGTTAGGCTTTCTTGTTGCTTGAAATTTCTCATAACCTGTCGTAGTTAAAAGCAACATTAACATCCCATAGGCAACATCATCAATTGGCATAGTGAATAACCTGAATTGAATGTTGTGATCGTTGTTATACCATACAATTGAATTCGCAATGTTGTGCACTTCGTCATTCAGGAATGGATATTCCCAGAAAGTGATACCGGTGAGAACACCGTTTGACATGAGAAAGAGAGGTGATATCAATACAAATGTCAACATATACCAACCAAGATATTTTGATCGAAACACAAAAAGATGCAACAATAAAAAACTTCCAGATAACAAATGTGCAGAGAACGTATACCATCTGTTTGTATACACGAATGCTACGATCATGAATATGCAGGCCATCAAAAATGCGAGGTAGCGCGAAGCAATTGGAAAAGGCTCCTTCTTAAAAAAGAACTTCATGCAGTGATATGTGAATACACATGCGTACGGTATGCAAATGAAGAAGAGCCACTCTTCAAGAGGAAGGTGAAAGATTTTAATTCCGATGGTGTAATCTTCACTAAATCCCCAAATACCTATGGAAGTGAAATAAATATCCCATGGGATAAAAAAGGCCATCATTACAACCAGACCTTTCGATAATTCTTTCCACTTTTTGTGAAATTGAAGTGAAGGATGAAAACTGAACAAGAAAGGAATCATAAAACATCCCAGTACAACTGCCAGATATAGATAATGAGAATTATGCATCAATGAGTTTTCGCAATAAGATTCAAGCACTTTGTGACAAAGATGAATGATTGAAATGAAGAATTTCAATTATTTATTGACGCTGATTCTTTTCTTATAGGCAATGGCTTCGTGAAAATATTTCAACGGGACAAACAACATCCCGAAGCATTCTCCTTCTTCCTTATTGAGATGCTTGTGATGAATCTTGTGCGCTTTACGCAGTGCTCTGAAATAGGCATTGTCCGTGCGACTGAACCAGTTGAATCGCTGGTGAATAAGCACATCATGAACAAGGAAATAGGCCATTCCATACATCATGATACCCAGGCCGATGAAGAATCGAAAGTCAAAACCTGCATTCGCGCCAAAAAGCATTAAACAAAAACTAGGCACCGCGAAAATCAAAAAGAATGCGTCATTTTTTTCGAAAAAACCAGGATGAGGATTGTGGTGATCATCATGAAAATACCACATCAATCCGTGCATCACAAACTTGTGTGTGCACCAAGTAATACCTTCCATAGTCAAAAATGTCAATATTGTAAGTGTTGCGTAAATCATTGATTGCCTGCTTTAACATCGAAAATTTCCTGCTGAACGCGTGGCCAAACCATCCTAAACCACACTGTATAATCTTCGGGGCTTGACTCCAATTGTTCATTCAATTCAGAGATATCCATCCATCTAAAATCACTCACTTCTTCGGGATTTGGTGAAGGTTGATTTTTTGTCTCTCCAAAAAAAACATGATCCAATTCATGCTCAATCAGACCATTGCCGACATCGGCGCGATAAATAAAACTGAACAGTTTTTTCAGATCACACTTCAAACCCATTTCTTCATGGAGCCTCCTGTTAGCAGCTAACAGCACATCCTCATCCGGCAAGGGATGCGAGCAACAGGTATTGGTCCATAAACCGCCACTGTGATATTTGTGCGCTGCTCTTTGATGCAACAACAGCTCACCTCGACTATTAAAAACAAAAATCGAAAACGCGCGATGTAGAAGGCCAAGTTCATGCGCCTTCATTTTGTCCATCACGCCAATCGCTTCATCAATACTATTTACCAATACTACTTCCATGATTCTATGTTCACTAAACTCTTCAGTTTGTTTTCCTGCTCTTTCTTCAACTCGCCGCTTTCAATCATCGACTTCATGGCCAATTGCCAAAACCAATTCTTTGAGTCTACACTGCCATTTATTAACGCATTCACAATGAGAGTCGCGTCGTCATCCAATTTACCGCTGTATCCAAGAAAAAAAGGAACTTCACATTGCACGGAAAACCGCAAATATCGAATTTCACAATCGAATGAATCGGCGACGACGGCAGCTTCCAACAACTCTTTTCCCGCATTAAAAAAATCGATCTTATCGCCAACTGAACTGACAACATCCGCTTGCATTGCTGTTGCAACGCCCAAATAAGCGACTAACACCGGCAAATTGCAATCCATCGAATTCGCCAAAGAATACAATGATTTTTTTCCTCCACTTTCAGTTGCGTTAAAAAAAGCTACACGCAGAGGATCGTATTGCGATTGACAACATAAAAAACAACTAATCAACGATATGAATACAATTATTCTTCTCACAACAAATTGAGATTATTGCGCACATAGCAACTTAGAACTAGCGCGAATTTTCTTTGATTGGGAATACGAATGCGCTCCTCCTTCACCCGATGACTTGGCAACGACTGAATTTTTAGAAAAAGACTTTTGTAATAAACATATGCAACGAATACTCCTAACCGTGCATCCTTCGGCAATTGAACGATTCCTTGATATGCATGCTTGAAGTCCTGGTCTATTTCTTCCTCAATAATGGCCTTGTCGCTCTCCGTAAAATTTCTAAAATCCAATCCCGGAAAATATGCTCTACCAAGCCCTTCAAAATCATCCTTCATGTCGCGCAGGAAATTAATTTTTTGAAACGCCGCGCCGAGACTCATTGCATAAGGCTTCAGTCTCAAATACAATTGGTTATTGTTCTCGGTAAAAATTTTCAAGCACATCAATCCAACAGCTTCAGCTGAACCTAAAATATAATTCTCGAATGCCGAGCGATCGTAGTTTTTGTGTTGAAGATCCATCTCCATGCTCTTGAGAAATGTATCTATCAGATCAAATCCAATATCGAATTGATGACATGTCTTCTGGAAACTGTTCAGAATAGGATTCAGTGAAATGCGGTCTTCGAGCGCATTGACAGTATCCATTCTGAAACGCTCCATCAATTCACTTTTGTTGTGCTCATGAAACGTGTCAACGATTTCATCTGCAAATCGAACAAAACCATAAACAGCGTAAACAGGATTGCGAAAGCGTTTGTCCAACATTCGGATTCCTGCACTAAAACTCGTGCTGTATGCCTTTGTAGCCGCCTTGCTGCATCCGTACGACACTTCGTCAAAAATTTTTCTCTGGTTAATGGACATGTTATAATGGTCTTATCTGGTTAAATAACTCTCTACTTCATTGGCTGCAATTCTTCCACTGATAATGCTTGGCGGAACGCCGGGTCCGGGAACGGTGAGCTGACCGGCGTAGAATAAATTTTTCACCTTTTTGCTTCTCATCTTAGGCTTAAAAATCGCTGTCTGCATTAATGTATTTGCGAGACCATATGCGTTGCCCTTGAAAGAATTGTAGTCTGATGTAAACTCCTCATGTGCATATGATCTGAAGTATTCCACACGATTAGTAAGATCCTCGCCCGTGTGCTTCAAAATTCTTTTCAGACATTGAACAAAATATTTTTTGCGATCATTTTCTGTACTCGACAATCCTGTGGCAACAGGAATAAGTATGAATAGGTTCTCTTTTCCTTCCGGAGCGACACCCGAATCTGATTTAGATGGACAACACACATAAAACAGAGGATTCTCAGGCCATGATTCATCTGTATAGATGGTGTGAGCGTGCTGCTCAAAATCTTTATCAAAAAACAAATTGTGGTGTTCAAGTCCACTCACCTTTTTATCGATGCCTACATAAAAAATCAACGATGAGGGTGACATGGTTCGGCTTTCCCAGTAAGCATCACTGTAACTGCGTTGGGCAGGTTCCAGCAATGAATTTTCTACGTAATGATAATCCGCAGCAGCAATTACCGCATCAACATTCATTACTTCATTGTTGACCAGAAGGGAATGCGCACTTTTAGCATCGACTTCAATTTTGTCGACGTTTGCCGATGTGATAATTTTCACACCAAGTTCTTTGGCCAATGAAGTCATAGCCTCTGCAATCTTCACCATACCGCCAAGAGGATACCAAGTTCCCAACATGATATCAGCGTAGTTCATCATGCTGTACATCGCCGGCGTCTTTTCAGGTTTTGCGCCAAGAAACAAAACCGGAAACTCCAGCAATTTCAAGATCTTAGGATGACTGAAATACTTTTTCGCATGGGCGCTGAATGAAGAAAACAATTGCAATCGCAAAGATTCTCTGATCAATTTCGGACTTAAGAATTCAGTAATGCTGTGTGAAGGCTTCCATATAAACTCACTCATACTCGCATCATATTTTGCCTTGGCTTCAAGAAGAAACTTTTCGAGACGCGGACCTGATCCCGGCTCAAGTTCTTCGATCATTTTTTTGAATGCCTCGAATTCTGCAGGAACATCGATGTGACTTCCATCAAAAAACACCCGATATGATGGATCGAGTCTTTTGAGCTCATAGTAGTCAGAAACCTTCTTTCCGAAGGAGGCAAAAAACTCTTCAAACACACCTGGCATCCAATACCACGAAGGACCCATGTCGAAAGAATAACCATTGCTTGTGAATGCCCTTCCTCGACCGCCTGTCGTTTCGTTTTTTTCAAGCAATGTCACATCAAAGCCCTTTGATGCCAAACTGCATGCAGACGACAATCCGGCAAATCCCCCTCCAATGACGGCTACGGTTTTTCTCATTTAATTTTAGCATCCAACACGTTTATTTCTCGCGTGCAGATCGCTTACAATTGAAAAACAAAAAAAACCGCAGATTGTTCATCTGCGGTTTGAATCCGATAATTGGAAATATTTTAATAGAAGAAAACTATTTGTATCTGATCTTCTGCCCAAGTCTTAACGTGGTACTCTTCTTCACTTTATTCAATTTGCAAAGCGCATTAACCGATACACCTGTCTTCCTTGAAATCGCAGAAAGTGTATCTCCCTTTTTCACTACATGAAACTTAGAACTTTTGGCTGTTCCTTTTCTTGCAGCTATGGCTTTTGGGTCGATAGAAGCGTATTCGAAATGTTTCCTGTCAAGAACAAATTCCCAATCGCGCAATGATTTTTTTGATGGGTCTACCAACAAATTCGGATCGATTGGTTCTCCCATAAATCGCACTTCAAAATGCAAATGCGAACCATAAGACCTTCCTGTATTTCCACCAAGGCCAATCAGTGAACCAGCTTCAACGTGATCACCCGGTTTTACTTTGCGCTGAGATAAGTGAGCGTACAAAGTTTCAAGTCCGTTGTTGTGACGAATTACCACAACATTTCCATAAGTGGAATGGTATTGTGAAATGCGCACCATGCCTTCGAAAGCGGCATTTACCATGTCACCCGACTCCAGGTCGATGTCCATCCCCTTGTGCATTCTTCCCCAACGAGGACCAAAAGGTGAAGTGATTTCACCCGGCGCCGGGTAAACAAAATCACACTCATTATAGCAGAGTTGAAAACGAACGCCAGCTCCAACATTATCAAGCGCGTTCTTCTCTGCGAATAAATTCTTTGTATCCCAACCACAATAAAGATCGAAAGCAGGAATATGTGCAAGAGAATCGCTGATTGTCAGAAGGAACAGTCCCGCAGGCTCGTCATTAAAGAGGGCACTATCAGTCTCTTCTTCGGAATCACCACCCGTGTTGGGCTGGTGCATCACCCAAGAGGCTGAATCTTCAAGTAGTTCTATCGCCGATTCTACTTGTGCCGAATAGAATTGCGGCGCAAGCATCATTGGCGCGAGAGCTAACAATGCGATGATATATTTCCAATACAGGTTTTTCAAACAGCGGCAAATGTAACGATAGAGGTATGTGGACATGAGGCTATAGGGTTCAAAACTTGTCAATGAAACGTTAATGAAAACAATTGGTTCCACAACTATCGACTTAGAGGTTCGAGGTCTCGACCAATCTTCAGAAACACTCGACAACCGAATTCATCTTGAGTGCAATTCATTTGTCTTGACGTGAACTGCCACTACTTTTGATGCTATTCAAAATCAAAGAAGTATGATCAAACTCAATATTCTGGCATTTGGAGCACATCCTGATGATGTGGAAATAGGAGCCGGCGGAACTATTATTCAATCCGTGAACCAGGGACAAAAAGTCGGGATAGTCGATCTCACACGTGGCGAACTCGGAAGCCGTGGAAGTGCAACGTTGCGTGATGAAGAAGCTTCAGCATCTTCTCAAGTACTTGGAATAAGTGTTCGTGAAAACCTCGGGCTTAGAGATGGACTTTTCGTACACAACGAAGAAAGTATGATGGGTATTATCAAATTATTGAGGAAGTATCAACCGGAAATTGTGCTCTGCCCTGCCCCATCAGATCGCCATCCTGATCATGGTCGTGCCTCAAAGCTTGTTCGTGAATCGTGTTTCTACGCAGGATTGCAAAAAATAGAAACGAGGCATGAGGGACAACTACAAACAAAATGGAGACCCACCGCAGTTTATTCTTTCATTCAGGATTTTTATTTGAAACCTGACTTTGTATTTGATGTGACCAATGTTTGGGATAAAAAAATAGATGCACTCAAATGTTTTGGTTCTCAATTTTTTGATCCAACATCTTCGGAACCAAAAACGCCTATCTCCGGAGTAGACTATTTTGAATTTCTGAGAGGACGGGCATTGGAAATGGGAAGGCCGGCCGGATTTCTTTTGGCAGAAGGATTTATAACAGAGCGTGTGCCGGGTATTAAAAAATTGGATGTGCTTACCTGAAAAATCCAAAGAGTATTAATTCTTATCCTTCCATGTCTTCGGACCTTGTTGTTTTTGATTGCTCATCTGAACTATCTTATCAAAATCCATTTGAATTCCTTCTGACGGCTTTCTTGTAAATGAGAACATCACATGTCCTGAATCGTCCAGCATCACTGCATGTGGTATTGTCCTCAGATTGAATTTTTCAGTAATCAAAGGATCGCCTGCTGCATACAGATAGGTAAATTTCTGTTCCTTGTTGTTCTGCATATATTTTTTAAACGTTTCATAATCGTCATCCATGTTGATTGCGACGAATTGGACATTCTTACCATATTTCTCTTTAAGATTTTTCATTATCTGCATCTCCTTCAAAGCGGTGTTGTTCCATGAAGCAAAAAACAAAAAATACGTAGTTACGTCATCATGCTCAGACAAACGCCACTTCTGTTCGTTCTGATCGACCAGCGTGAAATCTTCAAGCAGCCATCCTTCACTACACTTTCTCAATTCACTCAATACATTGTCAGCGACAAATTTCAATTCCTTGGAATCACTTCCTAAACTATTTAGCGTTTGCTCGATTGAACCTCGCGAATAATTCTTATTGAAATAGATTTCATTCAGTCCCTTGATAACAGCCAGCATACGAACTTGACCTGAAAGCGCGGTAGAATCACCTTCAAAAATCGCAATCAGAAGATCGGCGTTTCTCTCAACATTTATCGCCTTTGCAATTGAAGATTGCTTCTCTTTGGATTGATTCGTTAGAAAATTATTGTAGAAAATATCGAAGCATCGCATGTAGGCCGGATTCTGCAAACGCAAACTCTTCGACATGAAATAATCACGGTAAAAAGCAATACGGTTCTTTCCGGCCATCAACTCTAACTCAGCAATGGAGTATGTGACGTAATCCTCAAAATAAGCAATTGAATAATACTGTTCATACTTACTGCTGATATCCAGAATAAAATTAGTAAGCACTTGCGAAAATCCGTTCTCCACTGCATGCTTGGAACTATCCGCCTTACCGGCTGTTTTGTATAAGTCGGACTGTTGTGTCTTCGCGCCAATTGCTTTCAGATAAGCTTCCGATCCGCTGTATTCATTAATTGCGAAGTCATAAAAATGTTTGTTGATGAATGAAATAAAATCAGCGTTGAAATTTCTGATCAACACATTGAGATCATTCGCCGGTAAATTTTCAAATCCGAGCTCAATTTGCGTGCGATCGAATTTTTTAATTTCCGCTGTCTTTTCGGAAGGGAAATTCACATGATAAGTTTTTCCGGGCTCTACATAAATCAATCCCTCCACTCGTGTAATTGATAAGAGAACAACACGAGTTTCCTTCACATCAAAATTCAATAAGAAATCTCCATTGGCAGAAATTTCCACTGCCTGCATAAGCTCTCGTTTCTCAGATATGTAATCACTGATGATGAATACGGCTATAGTCTTTCCGGCACTTTCCGGCGCTTTACCTTCAATAATGACTTCTCCGGCAAGTGCCAAAAAAGAACTTATAATGAGAGAAAATGCAATGATGTATTTATACATGAATATTAACTTTCTCCGGCAGGAACTGAGAAACGTCGCCATTATTTTTTATAATCTCACGAATAACTGTGCTATGCACAGAAGCGAAGTCGGGATCCGTGAAAACCAACACCGTTTCCAGTTGGCTCCATAATGCTTTATTCATGTGTGCAATTGTGCGTTCATATTCAAAGTCGCCTCCATTTCTTAAGCCGCGTAACAAAAACGTTGCCTTATTTGCTTTGCAAAAATCCATGGTCAAACCTTCATAGACATCCACGCGGACTGAAGGAAGATCATCAAATGTTTTTGTCACCCACTCCCTTCTTTTTTCAATGTCGAACATGGCTTGCTTGGTAGTATTGATTCCGATGGCAACGATGATCTCGTCAAATAATCCAACAGCGCGTCTCACAATGTTTTCATGACCACGTGTGATAGGATCGAAAGAACCCGGGAAAACTGCAATTCGTTTCATGACAACAAACCTAAAGTAAAAATCAGACGTTGCGCCTAAAGAAACTAAACCTCACATTTCCATAAGCACGTTCCTGTAAGAAATTGAGGTGATCAGAGAATTGATCACTCTTACCATGTTCCAACACAAAAATTCCATCTTCAGAAAGGATGCTGTCCTGTAACACAAAATCCGGAATGCTTTTCAGGTTCTCAAGTTCGTAAGGAGGATCAGCAAAAACAAGATCTACAGGATTGCGATGCATTTTCAAATATTTAAAGACATCCTGACGAACAGTGCTAGCATTTGAAATTGCATAAGCGTTAAAATTCTCAGCGATGGATTTCACATGTAATGATTGTATCTCAACAAAGATGGCTGACGCAGCACCGCGCGATATGCATTCCAAACCAAAGGCTCCGGTGCCGGCGAATAAATCCAATATAGAAATATCATCAAATTCAATCAAGTTGGATAATACATTGAACAATCCTTCCCTGGCGAAATCTGTCGTTGGTCTGCCCTTGAAATTCTTTGGAGTAAGAATATTTCTTCCTTTAAGACTACCGGAAATTATGCGCATAGCATGTGCAAATATGAAATGAATGTAGCTTCATTCCCCGATGAACTATCACTTTCAAACATTGAAGTACACTGACGATTGTAATGCTTCAAAACATTTTGAAGTGCTTTATCACTTGACAATGAATAGATAAAGAGTGGCACGTTTTCAAAATCCACGTCCAATCTCATCGCGGCGTTGGATGCGTGATATAGTACATCCTCTTCGTTTTGCACAGCATAGGCATTGAGCAAAAGTGGTTTGCCATCCTTGAAGATGGCCAATAACATTATTGAACCGGCATATGAAATAATGAGAGATTCAGACTCTTGTGCGGATACAATACAAGCATGTTTCAGAAATAGGTATGCAGCAGGAAAAAATCTACCATTCGGGAACATACGTGTAAGATCATGTATCCATGATGGTGCCTCATAGATTAGAAACGCGTCAACTTCACGAATTTCCACACTCAACACCTCATTGCTTATTTCTCCGCAATTGAATGCGAGAAGTGCAGCAGCATTTTCGTCATTATAAAAAGCAGCAGGCACCAGAGAAAATTTCATTATATCAAAACTGATGGTGCACTTTCGGAAGACACGCTCGTTCCAGTTTCTGGCTGCAACAAATTTTATTACATCGTGCTCATGATGTGAATCTGTTTCCGTTTTGAAAGCTCGTGTCCAATGAAAATCTCCACCAGCTGCTTCCGCCAAAACGCATTCGACGTAGTGATGTCCGAGATGCATAGCAAAATGCAAAGACGAAGCCTGACCCAGCAGATCTTTGGGGATCAGCGCGTGTGCAGCTATTTCGGGACTAAATGGCGACATGTTCAGAATTATCGCGGCGAAACTAGTGATTGATTTTCTCATGAGCCTTTCTTTGCCACTTATTCTCCCATTTTTTTGGCTCAGAAGGAACATACCGACAACAGGCAAGTCAATTTTTTCTCAAGATTGAAGGCCCGTTTTGGATTTGAGCCAACCGTGGGTCAAGAAAAGCTGTTCTATGCTTTCACGCGAATGATGTTTTCCGAAAAAGCGAAATGTGCCTTGATGGTGAAGGGCTATGCAGGAACAGGAAAAACCACTTGTGTGAGCGCTATGGTTGCAACGCTGGAAGAACACGGAATTCAAGTAGTGCTGTTGGCTCCGACAGGGCGTGCAGCAAAAGTGCTCGGAAATTATTCGGGAAGGAAAGCGTGGACTATTCATCGGCAGATTTATACACGCAAGGCGGATAAATCCGGAAGAGGTTGGTTCGAATTGCGCGACAATGAAAAAACAAACACCGTTTATTTTGTTGATGAATCGTCTATGATCGGGACCGGAAGTTCAACGAATGAGTTGGGCATGGAAAACATGCTCGACGACCTGGTTACACATGTGTATAGCGGTGAAGGTTGCAGTCTGGTGCTAATTGGTGATGGCGCTCAATTGCCTCCGGTTGGAAGCCCAAAAAGTCCGGCGCTCGATCTGGAACTTATGCAACACGATTATTCGTTGAACATCGCTGCAGTTGAACTTACTGAAGTGATACGTCAAAAGGCAGGTTCGGGCATCCTTGAAAATGCGACTTCGATACGAAATCAAGTAATTGCAGGTGAAGAGGCCCTACCGCAATTTACAATCGGACAATTTACAGATGTAGTGCGCGTGGATGAAGATCTTCAATCCTATTTTGAAGATGCATATTCAAAGTATGGCAAAGACGACATGATTATTCTGACTCGCAGTAACAAGCGCGCCAATCTTTTTAATCAACAAGTACGCTCAAGAATATTGTGGCACGAAGAGGAAATCAACTCCGGAGATCGAATGATGATTCTTCGCAACAATTATTTCTGGCTTGACGACAAAACTTCGCAAGCTGGTTTCTTGGCCAACGGTGATACGATTCAAATACAACGCGTTCTTAGCTTTGAGGACCGCGAATCATTTCGGTTTTGCAAAGCGCTTGTGAAGTTGGTTGATTATCCCGACGAACCTGAATTTGAAACGATACTGCTTTGCAATTCCATTTGGGAAGAATCCGCATCACTGAAATACGACAAGATAAAAGAGCTGGGAAATCTGATAGCGCTTGACTATCCGGAAATAACGAGCAATGCACTTTTACGAAAAAAAGTGTACAGCGATCCTTATTTCAACGCGCTGCAGGTGAAATTTGCATATGCAATTACCTGTCACAAAGCACAAGGCGGACAATGGCCATGCGTGTTTGTGGATCAAGGTTATTTGATAGATGAAATGGCCGGTATAGAATTGAATCGCTGGTTCTATACTGCTGTTACAAGAGCAAGTGAAGTATTATTTCTTGTGGGTTTCAGCGAAAAATTATACACAGATTGAAGATGAATGAACGCGATAAAGTGATATGACGACAATAGAAAACACTGATGAAATTGTTCCGGAGAAGGATGTGATGTGGAAGAGATACTTCATGCACATTTCCTATGACGGCACAGAATATCATGGATGGCAACGCCAACTCACAGGCAATACTGTTCAAGAAGAAATTGAAGCGGCGCTGCGAAAACTTTTACGACAAGACAGAATCATTTCTGTTGGTTGCGGAAGAACTGATGCAGGCGTTCATGCGAGAAATTTTTATCTGCACTTCAACGCTGAGAAGCCCATAGAGAACATTCCTGAGATATTTTTTAAGCTCAATATGATGTTGCCGAAAGACATCGGCTTATATGATTTATGGCAAGTGGACAACCTCGCACATGCAAGGTTTGATGCCATTGAAAGAAGCTATGAATACCACATGCATCAAGTGCGTGACCCATTTGTGCAACGCTATTCTACATTTTATCCATGGAAACTCGATGTCGAAAAAATGAACGAAGCTGCTACGATTCTTTTAGAATACAAGGACTTTGCATCCTTCTGTAAATCAGGGGGAAGCAACAAAACTACCTTATGCGACTTGCGCCGTGCAGAGTGGATTCGAAAAGGTGACAAGCTGGTTTTTCATATCACAGCCGACAGATTTCTTCGCAACATGGTACGCTCTGTTGTAGGAACTCTTGTGGCAGTTGGTCGCGAAAAAATGAATCTTGAGGAATTCAGAAATGTCATTGAAAGTAATAATCGCAGCGAAGCCGGAGACAGCATCACCGGCCGAGGTTTGCATCTCACACAAATTATTTATCCGGGAATGTCATGCGAGTTAGAACCAGGCGATTCTCAACTTTGATGTAACTTCATGCAAATTTTTTTACCTCTAGAACATCTCGCACAACAACAATTTTATCTCTCGAAAATGAATTTTAAGTTAATCTTCACATTGGTCATCGCGTCAAGCTTAGCGCTCGACGCTACTTCACAACAACAAGCTCTTCCAGCCGAATGGAAAACCTTGGAGATTTCAGGTCATTCTATTGCTTATCCAGAGATGTGGGAACCTGATACAAGCGGCAACATGGGTTCTGTTTTTTTTCTTCATGCACCATTAACGAATGAAGAAGACACTTTCATGGAGAATATCAATCTGATTTTACAAAATCTTGCTGATGAGAAGATGAAATCCAAAGCGTATATTTCACGTACGATTGAGCAGATAACAACTTATCTTAAGGATTATAAAATCATTCAAAACGCCAAAACCAAGAAGAATAATAAGGAATGTTATGTACTTGAATATTCGGGCAGCATGAACAATTTCGAACTTCACTTCCTTCAATATATCTGGGTTCAAAAAGGCAAAGCCTATATTTTAACGTTCACCGCAACAAGCGAATCATTTGAACTTTACAGGCCAACAGCCATTCAAATGTTGGAGTCGATGAAATTAAAATTCTGATGCGTTGAGCCAAAGCGGAAAGGCATTCGATGTCAAAATATTTCAACGACTTTATCGCAAAGGGAAGCCATATCGTGAGATGTTTTTCTTCACGATGGCACTTGTGCTTCTGCTTGCCGCTATAGTTTGGGTAAGGCCGGAACAAATGCGCATCATCATGGATGACGCTGTTCCGAGCAACAACTACGCATTGGTCATTCGTCTTACGATTTGGTTCGTGGTTGTTCTGATTATTGAGGCGATCATTCAATATGTTCAGACTCAACTGGCCAATAAAGTAGCACAGTCAGTTACGCTGGATCTTCGGTCGCAACTTTATAAGCACGTACTCAAATTCAAATTGAGTTATTATGATAAAACACCGGTTGGACAATTTGTAACGCGACTCATTTCAGATATTGACGGCATTGCGGACGTCTTTTCAGCAGGCATTCTCGACATTGTACGCGACCTTCTCAAACTTTTTTTCATTGTTGCTTTCATGTTTTATTTGGATTGGAAAATGACACTCATAATTCTTTTGCCGATTCCATTTTTACTTTATGCTACAAGGCTTTTTCAGCAAGCCGTGAAGATGTCGTTCAATGACGTGCGTAATGAAGTTGCGCGTATCAATGTCTTCGTCCAAGAGCATGTTTCGGGGATGAACATCGTACAGATTTTCAATCGAGAAAAAAGAGAAAAAGAAAAATTCACGCAGATCAATCGCGAACATCGCGATGCCCATATTCGCGGCATTTGGGCATACTCCATATTCTTTCCTGTGGTAGAACTCTTGTCAGCTGCTTCTGTTGCATTGATGATATGGTGGGGACTGCGTGAATCGTTAGATGGGAAAATGACTGCCGGACTTCTGCTGGAATTTTCAATTTTCATCACTATGATGTATAGGCCGATAAGACAAATGGCGGATAATTTCAATGTGTTGCAAATGGGAGTCGTGAATGCAGAAAGAGTATTCAAACTTTTAGATACCGATGCGTTTCAAGCGGATGAAGGCAACGACAAAAATGAAATTTCTTCAGGAGGAATTTCCATTGAACACCTCTGGTTTGCCTATCAGGAAAATCAATTCGTATTGCGCGATATCAACCTTGAAATTAAGGCGGGAGAGATGGTCGCATTCGTTGGTGCCACAGGCTCAGGAAAAACTTCTCTTGCCGGATTGATTAATCGCTACTACGATTTCCAACGTGGTGAATTAAAGATCGACAATGTTCCGGTGAGCGAATTATCATTATCTACACTTCGCAAAAATGTTGGCGTTGTCACGCAGGATGTATTTCTTTTCAACGATACCATTTTCAATAATATCACCTTGCATGATCCGCACACATCGATGGAAACTGTTATTGACGCGAGCAAACAAATTGGCACGCACGAATTCATCATGAAGCTTCCCGGAGGTTACAACTACAACGTACGCGAACGCGGCGGAATGCTTAGTGCAGGGCAGCGACAACTCATTTCATTCATCCGTGCATATGTCCAGAATTCAAAAATTCTGATTCTTGATGAAGCAACTTCGAGTGTTGATACACAAACAGAATTGCTCATTCAATACGCGACAGAAAGACTGACCAGTAATAGAACGAGCATTGTAATTGCACACAGACTTTCGACCATCCGACGTGCGGACAAGATTGTAGTAATGGACAAAGGAATCATTACCGAAACCGGAACGCACGATGAATTGCTATTGAAAAACGGACTCTACAAAAAACTTTTCGAGTTGCAGTTTCAAGAGTGAAATAGATTCTACAAAAAAATGGCGCATAAAAAAAAACCACCCAATTTCTTGGATGGTTTCTGGTTTCAAAATTCACCTCTGCAAAACTGCAATGTGAACTGAAGTGAAGGAAAGCTTGCAGACTTCCCAACTATTTTAAAAACGGCTGACAATAAACAGAATCCCCGTTTGTAATTCTCCAAAGATAATTGCCCGAGCTCAATCCCAAGTCGCCAAGAACAATTCTATGTTTGGTTGCCGGTAAATTTTCTTCAAGTACTTTCTCAACAATTCTACCTTGAGCATCGATGATTTCAATCTTGGTTACA
>JAYTOA010000205.1:0-2401 GCA_043748015.1 Flavobacteriales bacterium | reverse complement strand
TCAAACTTTCCGGCGAGAATCACAGGATCCCAGATCGTTTCACCATAAATAAGAAACGATGCCGATGTAACTACCACACCAATGAACGAGAACAATGTCATGGAAGAAGGAAGAGCAATGGCTTGTCCCATGATCTGTGCGCGTTGACTTTTAGCATAGCGTGTGAAGTCGGGAATATTGAGTGAAAGCGTTGCCCAGAAACCTACCATACCTGTGAGTGCCGGAAAAAAGTATGTCCAGAATTCTGCGTTGGTTGCGAATCCAGATGGACGTGAAAAAATTTCACCCATGCTTTCCACAGAAGTGATTGCCCAGAACAAAAGTGCAATGGCTGCGAGAGGTAGTACGAATGCTTTGAACACTAGCAGTCTTCGGATGCTGTCCACTCCTTTATATACGACGAACATATTCAGCAACCAGAAAATAAAAAAGGTAATCGCCGGACCTGTTTCCAATCCGAAAGAAGTAGGGAAAATTTGCGGCAAGGTTTCAATACCCGGCCACCACATTTTCAGCATTACGTAAATTGAATAACCACCAATCCAAGTTTGAATTCCGAACCAACCGCACGCGACAATCGCGCGCAATACTGCAGGAATATTCGCGCCTTTCACACCAAAACTTGCACGTGCAAAAACAGGAAATGGAATACCATATTTCGCACCGGCGTGACCGTTCAAAATCATAGGAATGAGTACAACAGTGTTGCCGATAAAAATCGTGAGGATAGCCTGCCACCAATTCATGCCACCATCAATGAGCGAACTCGCCAACATATAAGTTGGTATGCACAAACTCATGCTGACCCACAATGCAGCGTAGTTGCCGGTACTCCATGTTCGCTTTGAAAGCGGAACAGGAATCAGGTCTTCATTGACCAGAGATGGATCAGGGTGAAAAGACGGATCTTCAGACATCGCAATTTACTTATCTACGTGTTGATCTGCAATTTCTATCGCTTGTGAAATAATCGCCAAGCCTTCATCAATTTGTTCTTTGGTAATACAAAGTGGCGGTGCAATGAAGATGTAATTCCATCTCACAAAAGTGTACATACCCAAATCTTTGATCTTCGCAGCTACCTGATTCATGATGGCCATCTCCGTTGGATTTGCATTGAACGGCGCCATCGGTTCTTTTGTCTTTCTGTTCTTCACGAGTTCAATACAACCGAGTAAACCTGTGTTTCGGAAATCACCGATAGAAGGATGTTTCGCTTTCAACTTCTCCACTTCAGCATCGATATATTTTCCCATCTCCGAAGCATTCGAAATCAAATTTTCGTCTTCGTAAATTTTCAATACCTCAAGTGCAGCAGCACAAGCAACTGCGTGTGCAGAATAAGTGAGACCGAGCATCAAAGGCTTGTCATCATAAGCTGCAGCAATTTTATCACTCACAATCAACGCACCGAATGGAATGTATCCTGCAGTCAATCCTTTTGCAGTAGCGATGATATCCGGAATCACACCGTAGTTATCAATACCAAACCAGGCGCCTGTTCTTCCGAATCCACTCATCACTTCATCTATCACCAGCAAGATGCCATGCTTGTCACATATCGCTTTCAATTTCTTGAAATAATCAGGTGGATATTTGATACAACCGCTGCTTCCACTTTCACCTTCCATCAACACCGCGGCGACATTCTGCGGACCTTCAAACTCGATCACTCTTTCGATGTGACTTACACATTCATATTGACAAGCGCCAAAAGTTTGTCCGAAAGGACAGCGATAGCAATATGGATCTTCAACGTGAATAAAATTCGGCGCCTGCTGACTGTCCGCCGGCAATTTGCGTGGATCACCACCTGCAGAAAGTCCGCCATAACTCGCACCGTGAAAAGCGCGATAACGCGCAATGATCTTGTGACGTCCCGTATACATACGCGCCAGCTTGATTGCATTGTCAATCGCTGTTGCACCGCATACTGTGAACAACGTTTTATTCAAACCTTCCGGCGTAACAGACGCGAGTTTTTTTCCAAGCTCGCCGCGCACTTTCGTCACGCAACTGGGAGTGACATAACTGATCTCCTGCATTTGTTTTACAACAGCATCCGTCACACGTTGATGACCGTGACCAATATTCACGTTCATCAATCCGCTGGAAAAGTCGATGTATTTTTTTCCGTCGTAATCGTATAGATAAACGCCCTTGCCACTTTTTACAGCGATGGGTGAAATACCTTTTTGTTTGCTCCACGAAAAGAGAGTGAAGTCTGAGTTGTTTTTTTGAATTTCTTCTACTTCAGTCATAGTGATTTTTTTGGCTTAAATGCTTTCACACAGATTTGCTGGTTTCACGGTAGAGTAGAGCGGCAAGATGAACAGTTTTCATCCTGCCTGCCCCCTCATCAAACCGTACGTGCAGTTTTCCCGCATACGGCTTTCCTAGG
>JAYTOA010000204.1:0-4239 GCA_043748015.1 Flavobacteriales bacterium | reverse complement strand
GGCATTCGTGCCGATGTGATGTCCGATCATGTCAAACACTCATCAAAAAATCTCTTCCGACTTTTTTCACCGGATAATTCTTTTGAATACTACATCAAGTGGGAAACAGGTCAAACGCCTGCTATAATGAAAGGCGCCATTACTGCAGGTGTCGTTGTGAGTGAAGACTTATTGAGCAGAGCCATCGGCAAACCCATTGTTGTAAATGAAAAAGCCGAAGCATTCGAGTATGGTATTTATGAATTTAAAGGTGATAAACAACTCTTCAGAGGCTATGAGATACACGATTGGACAGATCCAAAACGCGTGCTCGTTGTGTCGGTAATGTCTAAAGTGGAAAACGCAATTGGAGCAAAGTCCAGGTGTGAAGCGATTTATAATTCAATAGAAGTACTGAAGGCAGAAGAGCTGAAAGCCACATTAACGAAAATTGAAAACGATCGCTTAACCATTGGCCGAGGAGAAAACGAAGAAGAAATCTATCGAAAAGTAGTCGACAAAAGTCTCATCAGAACTCTTGTTGATGATCAGAATCCTTCAGTGAACATCATACAAAGATTTGATCTTTGTTCATCCGGACAAGGACTTTATCATTTGAAAACATCGGCCATGGAAGACAAGGTTCAAGGCTTTTGGGATATTTACGAAACAGAAGATGGCGAACTGATTCTGATCATTTCGCAGAAAGACGGACCGGAAGGAAAATGGGCTATCAATCATTACCTCGGCGGAAACATTTCAATCGGAGGAACTGAATTCAAACTTGAACCACTCGGATCAAAGGGAGGCTCAGCTTCTTGCGGTGAAGAATTCGTTCAGTAATTCCATTTCTCAGATACATATAAATTCGTGACATTAGTTTTGATTGAATTCAAGGTACATTTGAGAATTGGAAAAAATCATTTACATATATCCGCAAAATCAGGCAAGTGAATTCAATCATCCATTGATTGAAGATTCTTCATTCGGCGGAGCGAGAGTAATGATTCCGATTCCTGGAAGCTTCACAGTTGCAAACATTGCGGCACGCATACTTGATCGTCTTGGCGCGGAGCATACGATAAGAAAACTAAGAGTGATGTCCCACGGAACTTTCGGTACCGCAATGATCGGACAGCACATCAATGATGCAAACGTTGGTCAGTTGAGTCCGTTGCGGGGAAGATTTTCCAGTGAAAGTGAAGGCGCATTTTTTCATGGCTGCAGAATAGCTTCTGATCGCAGCCCAACTTTCGGTGAACTGCATACATTGAGTTGTTCCGAAATAGATGCCCTTAGAACTTCCGGAGATGCTTCATCATCTTTTGAAGACCACATGCGCGGCACTTGGACCCCACCTCCCGCAGCAGGAAGCACATTGCCTACTTCGTCAACCGGATTGAATCTGCCGGTCGGATATCGCTTTATGTGGATGGCCGCAATTGCCATGAATGTTCAAGTGACAGCTCCCGTCGACCGGCAATTCGCGCACGTCGACGCGCATGGATTTGACGACTCGGGATGGGAAGGACATTACATTACCGTCCAACCCGACGGAACAAATAGCGGTACACAAAGAGGAACGCCTTTTCACAGGATTTATAGTACGTATTGTGAGGAATGAGATTGGGATAATTATTAATTAATAATTATTAATTACTAATGCTTCGTGCCATACTTAGAATCTATCATTCGTCATACTTTGTATCGCAATCCCCCGGCACTCCTAATTTTACACCGTGGTAGAAATCACCTCCATAGACATCGCAGGAATAAAAATCCTCGAACCAGTCACCACCATTACCGACCTGATGGTCACTGCTGTGTGTTATTATGCGTTTGTAAAACTCAGATCACACGAACATAAAGAAACGAAACATGTGATGTTCTATCGTTACTTTTTTCTGTTCATGGGATTGGCGACATTGCTCGGAGGCATTATCGGACATGCGTTTCTTTATCTGTTCTCCTTCGCATGGAAAGTGCCGGCATGGATCGTCAGTATGATTTCCATCGCACTTGCGGAAAGAGCGGCCATCATGCGCGCGCGTCCGTTGATGCACAGCAAACTTGGTTTGTTTTTCACCTATGTAAATATTGTAGAGCTCTTCACCTTCATGTTCATTGCCGTTTATACTTTGAAATTTATTTTCGTAGAGATACATGCGATGTATGGATTGCTCATCGTAGTGTTTTCGTTTGAAGGCTTCATATATCTCAAAACGAAAGATGCGGGAGCGAAAAAAATTCTATGGGCTGTACTTCTTGCAGCAATGGCAGCTTCAGCGCACATTGGTGAGATAACAATACACAAGTGGTTCAACTATTTCGATCTCGCGCACGTGTTGATGGCGATCAGTTGTTGGGTGTTGTATAAAGCTGTGAAGGATATGCCGCTAAAGCTTGCCTGAAAAATGCGATTAACAGATCAGGCATAACAACAAACAATCCCCAACAAAACTCCCAAACTTCAAGTCGTTACATTCAATTTAAGTGCGGATAACAACAAACAAAATTCCTAACTATGTTGCCAAGAACTAAAATACCCGCCACCCCTACAATCCCAAAATCCTAACCCCTACAATCCTATCACAATCAATTCCCATAATTAAACCTCGGATTCACTACGTTGTTGTAAATCGAACCGAAGCGATAATTCAATCCAAGATAGCTACTGAAATTAAAGTCGGTTTGCAATTCCTTCTGTTGCAACAACACTTCCGCATCAGAAGCATCTAGCTTGCGAATATTGATCTGGTCGCGCACCACATTGAAACTAGCATAAGCGCTGAATGAAAGTCCTTTGAAGATGCGAATTTCCAGATTCATCCATCCTCCGTAGCGATACTTTGTTTGATCATTCAAAAAAGCGGTAGCTGATAATCCACTACCGAAACTACCCCACTTCTGTGTAAAAGAGGATCCCATATTTATTCCGTGTATTGGGATGAGTTGAGTGGCCTTATTGAAGATCGTCGTGTCTTGAAAATCATGGTATGCTCCGCCTATATAATAATAGATTGTGATCACATTTGTTTGAGCCTTTTGATATGGGAAAATATTGTATTCGATAGCCATCGTAGAACTTTGATAGTAATCATAATTGCTGAAATCACTCTTCCTTGCATTATTGAATACACCTGCCGACCAATGATCGCTTAGCGAATGTACATAGTCCAGATTTCCGTATTGACCACGCAAAACATAGGATGATTTCTCTCCATCATAATTGAACCTCTGCTCGGAATAATTGAATCCCGCGGAAAAAGAAAGTTTATGATCTTCCTTCACTTGAGATGCGGAAAAGCTGCCATTAAAATATCCGCTTTGAAAAACTTTTTGCGCATCGACATTCCCATTGGCATTGACTCTAAATACCCAGGCATTCCAAGGATCATCTTCGGCATTGCTGCCGATACCAATGTCTTGATTGTCCTTGTTTTTCGAACTGGAAAGCTCCAGACATTCCATCAATCCTGTCCTGGAAGCATAGCGAACAAGTCCCAGTTTCACGCGCTTGATGAGCATGTCTCTTATTTCCGAGTCTGTGTTGATCGCACTTGTCACGAAGTGTAACGTGTCAGTCATCCCTGTAAAGGCCTGCTTACCTGTAAAATAAAGTTTATAGTCCGCGCCTCCACTGCCCGTGTTGATAGTTGCCACCATAATATCCACTTCAGAAACAAATTGATCTTGGACAAAATCTACCCATGTTATTTGAGTGCGTAAATATTCTTCATAGCAAAACTGACAATTGACAAACACTTTCAGACTTCTTGAAATCGTATCAGCCTGTGAATAAAAAGTATGTGGCAAAAATGAAAAAAGTAATAGCAGAATTAAAGTTCTCATTGTAAATCGTGGTAATGGTTTGCAAAGGATGACTAAAACCCATCATCCGTTGCATGGATTAACATGAATTCTGAAAACAAATTCTGAGCCCCGCGATATCAGATTGAATAGTTTTTCATTCAGAAGCAACAGGCGCAAAAATCTGGAAGTGCAGGTTTCCTATTTGTACAATTTTCGGCTTGATAATTTTTGAGCAGAATTTCACGCAGAATAAAAATAAAAAAAGTCGCTAAAAATCAACAGCCTTTATCGCCGAGGCATGCGAACAACAATTAAACTTTCGGATGAACGTGTTACTTCGCATTGACTTGTATTTGTTTGTATAAGTTAAGAGTGATGCTTAGGGGATATACATTGCAAATGATTTTGCACCTTACAATTCTACATTCAATGAATGTTCAATCTTGA
>JAYTOA010000203.1:0-8799 GCA_043748015.1 Flavobacteriales bacterium | reverse complement strand
GTGTTCCAGTAACAAGTGTGAATGTAGCGGCATTATCAATACTCTTGAAAAGGCTGCTGCCTTTGGATGCGTATAATATATTGGAATTTGAAGGTGCTATTGCCAGATCATTACAAAGGCCTGTTCCAAATGCTGCTGATGCTACGAACGATGTTCCATTGTTGGTGGATTTGTATACAACCGATTTACCAACGAAAACGTGTGTTGGTGTAGGACCGAGGATGATTGGTGTCACCCATGCGCCATCTTCATTTATGCCCGTGCCGCCATTTGATACAATTGTGGAAAATGACACTCCCGAATTCGTACTTCTTTGTACAATTCCATTTTGTATTGTGCCAAACATGTTTGTTGAGTTGCTCGGATTGATTTGACAATCCATTCCATCACCTCCCATTGGCCTTGTGTGGACCGCATTGTTTTTTAAGTTGGTACCATTGTCCTGCCAACCGGAAATTACGAGATTTGAATTGGTACCTGCAACACTCAAACGGTATTGTTGCGCTATCTGAAGGTTGTTGGAGATATCGCTGAAGTTAGGACCGCCATTGGTTGTCGAAAACACACCGCCATCGCAGCCTACCAGCATTCTTGTGGTTCCAGCAATAAAATGAATATCGTGAATGTCAGCATGGACGTAAGGTGCACCGCTACCAGTCCAGTGCCCTGCTATTGTCCAACTAGTTCCACCATTGATAGACTTCCATAAGTTCACTCCTCCAATATAAATAATGTCTGCATTCGCCGGATCAGCTTCTATGCGCAAGTCATACCATCCTTGTCCTCCAACAGTAGCGGATGGGGTAGAACTCCAGTTAAGATAATTCGGATTACTGCCGGTCATCTGCGTGAATGTGGTTCCACTATCGATTGATTTATATACTCCAAGAAGGCCACTATCGGTGCCGCTTACAAGAGCATAAGCTACAGTGCTAGTTGCAACGCTTGTCGCTATGGACATCCTTTGTGATGTTGCAGAACTTGGCAATCCACTTGTGATCAAAGTCCATGTAAGGCCTGAGTTTGTAGATTTATAAAACTGATTAGAGGATGCGTACCAAGTGGTAGCATCTCCCGGTTTCATGCGCAGGTCTTTGAAGCTTCCCGTCTGTACGCGTGTCCAACTAGTGCCGCCATTGGTAGTTCTATAGATTCCATCGCTAGTAGCGCATATAACAATTTGAGTATTTGTTGGATTGATGATTATTCTGGCTGTGCTGCGGGTCTGAGTTACTGCCCAACTAAGGCCTGTTGTGTTCCATGTTGTGCCACCATCAGTGCTTTTCAAAACGCCTAGCGCATAAGTGTCACCTGCGTCGCAATCACCTGTTGCCAGGTACATCACTTGTGTATTGGTTGGATCAATGGCGACGTCCGATGTGCCAATAGCGCCAAGAAAATCTGTACCCAACATCGACCAGGATGTTCCGGAATTGGTTGTCTTCCAAAGGCCTCCACCCGGCGAACATGCGAAAAATGTGGTGGTACTTCCAGGTAATTCTCTTAATCCGTTAATGCGACCTGCTCCACCGCCACCGGTTGGAACAGACGTATTACCGATATAACTCCAGTTGCCAGGCAGGAAATTATTCTCCTGGAACATTTCCGGTTGCTGCTGCATTGCTTGAAATACCGCATCGGGTGCAGGCCATGCGCCTGTCGATGATACGCGCGATTCCATGAACCATTCCCACCTTTTGAAAGCTTTGTAACCTGAACCACGCGTGATCTCTCGACCTTGCCAGTATTCATTGAATTTGGCACGTGTCTCGAAAAAACTCGTGTTGGGATCTTGCATCATTTCCTGCCACGTGCGCTCCGCGTTGGGAGTTGTAATCTGCTGGCCGTTGGATATTAATGAAAGGATTAGAAATAATGATGACAACGCCGTCACCAGGGAGAACCATAAAATTCTTCTCATCAGGTAATTCACTTAAGTGTTAGATAATAGAGGGCATCCAAATGGATTGCACATCCAGACTATACAAATATGCATAAGGTTGAGGGTATTTCCGTCATGGATTCATGGTCATTTGTCGGGAAATTTGGACTCTCAATGGAAGTATCGTTTTACTTTGCACCAGATAGCTTCGGTTTTTGAGCTTTAGGTTGAAAAACGAATTGACTGTATAGTCAATGAAATTACTGAGGATCTTAATCAATCAACAAAAATGAATTTGCGCTTCGTTCTTATCGTTCTCGCTTTGCTGGAATGCGTCTCCATTCAAGGTCAGCAATTCGAGAGAAATTATGAAATTCCTGTGGTGGTGAATGGAACAACACTAGCAAATGCATGGGCCGGTGGTCTCAACTCTTGCCAGGTTTCTCGTATAGATGCCAACCTTGATGGAAAAAAAGACTTGTTTGTTTTTGATAGAATCGGTTCGCGTATCAGTATCTATCTCAACATGAATGATACACAGGGTGTGATTGATTATAAATACACACTTGAATACAATGCTGCTTTTCCAACGAATCTTAAAAACTGGGTTTTGTTGCGCGACATGAATTGCGATGGAAAAGAAGACATCTGTGTGAACTCGGGAAGTGGATTTAAAATTTATCTCAATACCTCTGAGGCTACTTTGTCTTTTGATCAAACTGTAAACACCAACATCACTGCTTTATATGATTTTGGTGATCCATTTACATCCGGCATCTACTGTATTGCACCTGATATTCCTGCGTTCAATGATTACGACAACGATGGTGATATTGATATATGGAGTTGGAATGAATTCAGTTCATCACTCTATTACTACCAGAATATGGCGTTTGAAAATGGAACCTGTGAAGTGCCGTCATTCGTTTGTCGCAATCGTTGCTATGGCATGTTTGGTGAAAGTTCAGAGAGCTTTTCAATTTTCACCGGACTTGATTTTCAATGTGATTTCAATGTAGTAGATCCGCGTGAAGAACAATCGGGTGAAAGAATGCACACAGGTGGAACAACGCTTGCACTTGATCTGGATCAAAATGGGCTGAAGGATCTCGTTATTGGTGACGTAACAGCAAATGATTTAATTGCCGTCATGATGGGGGAATCCGCCAATCTGGTTGACAGCGCCACTGTTGTTCATACTGCGTTTCCGTTGTCGTTTGGAGGTAGTGCCGCTGCGAATATGACCACATTCCTGGGTTCGTTTTTTGAGGACATCAACAACGATGGTGTGCGTGATTTAATGATTAGTCCGAATGCAATCGGTGATGCTGCTGACAGAAAAAGTTTAGTGCTTTATCTCAACGAAGGTCTTGACGACCTGCCGGATTTTCAGTTCGAACAGGATAATTTTTTACAGGATGGAATGATTGATCTTGGCGTGAATGCTTACCCTGTTTTATTTGATTATGATAACGACGGATTAATTGATTTGTTTATCTCTAACAGAAAATATTTTGAAGTTGGAAACAATTTCACTTCTCGGATTGCATACTATCACAACACAGGGACAACCACAGCACCGGCATTTACATTGGAAGATCCCAATTGGTTGGATATTCCTTCACTGCAATGGCAAAGTGTTTATCCGGCATTTGGCGATCTTGATGGCGATGGTGATGCGGATCTTTTAATCGGGGATCAGGATGGATTGCTTCATCATTTTATCAATGATGCTCCCATCGGTCAACCATGTCATTTTACGCTCATTCCAACGCCTGTTATTACAACTACCGGTTCAACTTTAGATGTCGGACAAAACGCTACACCGCAAATTATTGACTTGAATAACGATGGATTGAACGATCTTGTAATTGGTGAATTAAATGGAAATATCAATTATTATAAGAACAATGGTACAATAGCATTGTATAGTTTTGAATTAGTAGCAGACACCGTGGGAAGTGTTGTTGCAACGAATATTCTAGGCATTCAGGGTAAAAGCGTTCCTTTCTTTTTCAAGAACAATGATGACAAGTGGGAGTTACTTATTGGAACAGAAACTGGACAAATCAATCATTATAGTCAGATCGAAGACAATATTCTTGGCACCTTTAATCTCATCACATTGAACTTCGAAAATATCAACGAAGGGGAACGCTGTGCTGTATTCATGGCCGATATCAACGGCGACAATCTACGTGATTTGTTCATTGGAAATATTGGTGGTGGTGTGGGTGTGTATACGCATCTGCCTGATGAGGTTCGAGAAGTAAAAATCCCAGGACGATTGGGTGTATTTCCAAATCCGGCGAATGATATTTTGAATGTGGTGCTACCTTATGAAGTTCTGCTTCCTGCGCAACTGACGCTAATGGATTTTACCGGTCGAATAGTGTTTGAAAAAGCACTTTCTTCTCGCCAATCAACCATCCACTTTTCAAGTATGCAAAATGGTGTTTACGTACTTTCTGTGCAAACTCCAATGTGGTTTGGTATTCAGAAGGTGATTGTGAAGCGGTGAAATTATTTTGGGGTGTCTAATTCTTCACCTCATCACTTGAACATTTCTAAGTTTTTTCTTTAACTCTAAGCTGCAGGTCAACTTGTATTCCAGCGGATAAAAGTAATCGCCGTCGAACACACGCACTTTGATAAGTTCCATTCCATACAGTATCAGGACTGATGCTTTCAAAAAGACTTTTTCACCAACGGTCGAAAATTGTGATATGCCAATATTCATAGTGCTCCACTTCATCCGGGAAGATCGTAATAAGTTCGTTGTTCAAGTCATTACTATTGGGCGTAATAATTTTTGGCATTATTAAATTACGATCTGAATACAGATAGTCATAATTGATTTACGTGCTCATTGATTTTGATTGTTTACACTGTTCAACTGTGGCTGTCAATTGCAAATAATATTTACCGGTTGTCTGATACCACCATGAATCATTTTCATCATTTTCACTTTCGCCTGCGCCATTATTCCATTGAAGTCCACTGGCATTTGGTCCAGTAAACTCGGCTTCTAGCCATAATGAATCAGTACAGAATTGAAGAATGTAATTCACCGCTCAATTCATAGTAAGAGCGTCGAACAAAATGACATGGATATATCCTTCAATATTCCATTACAAGAAACTATAAGATTTGAAACGGCCTCAATAAATATTCTCCGGGTATTGCGAAATCTATTTCTTGGTTTTGCCCTTCGCCAAGCAGCACGTTATTCGGTCTCCTTTCTATTTCTGAATTGGCCTACCGACAAATCACCGAATTCACTGCAAAAAATTGCACAAACTCCAATCTCCGCACCATCTTCGCGGCGTGAGTAAATCTCTTGTAGTCATAGGTGGCGGTGCAGCCGGTTTTTTTGCAGCGATCAATGCTGCAAGTGCAAATCCTGCACTCAAGGTGACTATACTCGAGAAGTCACAGCATTTGTTGGCGAAGGTGAAGGTGAGCGGTGGCGGGCGATGTAATGTGACACACGGCTGTTTCGAACCGCGTGAGTTGATCAAATTCTATCCTCGTGGTTCGCGTGAATTGCTTGGACCTTTTCATGCCTTCCAGCCGGGTGACATGTTTGAATGGTTAGAGAAGCGCGGTGTTCAACTTAAGACTGAGGACGATGGTCGTGTTTTTCCTACAACGAATAAATCACAAACGATAATAGATTGCTTCGTAGAGGAGTCGAAAAATGTTGGAGTAACCATTAAGATTTCTAGCGGTGTGAAAGATTTGAAGCGAAAAGCCGACGCTTGGGAAATTCTTTTTCCCGATGGAAATACGATGGTTGCCGATTATATCATTATGGCAACAGGCAGCAGTGGCACTATGCTCAGTATCATTGAGAAACTGGGGCATCAAATCATCGAACAAGTACCGTCGCTTTTTACTTTCAACATCAAAGATCCGCGTATTGAAGGACTCGCCGGTGTGTCAGCACCTTCCTGTGAAGTGAGGATAGAAGGAACAAAGTTTTCGGCTTCAGGACCCGTGCTCGTGACGCACTGGGGTCTGAGTGGACCGGGAATTTTGCGATTGTCAGCATGGGCTGCTCGTGAACTTGCTTCAGTGAAATATGACTTCAATATTCGCATCAACTGGGACACGAGGTTCAATAGAGAATCATGCATCGAGTTTTTGAAAGAATGGAAGATAGAGCATTTGAAGACCCAGGTGAAAGCGTTTAGCGCAGTGAAGATTCCTCACCGTTTGTGGCTTTCGATTTTATCGCCAATACCAAAAGTGCTCGACACGAAGTGGGGGGATGTTTCCAATAAGCAAATTGAACAGATTGCCGAAGCTGTTTGCTCGACGTTTTTGCGCGTCAATGGCAAGAGCACATACAAAGATGAATTCGTTACGGCGGGAGGTGTAATGCTCAAGGAAATTGATTTCAAAACCATGCGGAGCAAACTCGTTCCTGACCTTTATTTCGCCGGCGAAGTACTCGATATTGATGCCATCACCGGTGGATTCAATTTCCAGGCAGCATGGACTACTGCCTATATCGCAGCGTTGGACATCGCCGAGAAAGCAGTTTAAGTTGCATTCATGCAAACTGTGATTCACGCATTCAACAGTTTGAAAGGGGCTTACACATGTTCTTCGTTGATTTCTGAAATTCCTTCCTGGAAGTTCTGTGTGAAACAACCTTCAACCCTAAAACCGTTTAGTTTTGCGCATATCTAATATCATCACTAACGCTTATGTCAAATAATTTGCTGAAAGGAAAAAAGGGAATCATCAGTGGTGCCCTCAACAGTATGTCTATCGCATGGAAAGTGGCCGAGAAGGCACACGAACAGGGTGCCGAAATTATCCTCACCAATGCTCCGATTGCTATGCGAATGGGAGAGATCAATCAACTTGCTGAGAAAATAGGTAATGCGCCAATCATTCCTGCTGATGCTACCAACCTTGAAGATCTCGATAATCTTTTCACGAAGTCGATGGAACACTTCGGAGGAAAGTTTGACTTCGTTTTGCACAGCATTGGCATGAGTCCGAATGTGCGCAAAGGCAAACATTATACTGATGTAAACTACGAGTGGTATAAGCAGACACTTGATGTGAGTGCAACCAGTTTGCACAAGATGTTGAGCACAGCCTGGAAGAAAGATGCACTCAACGACTGGTCGTCTGTAGTTGCACTGACATACATTGCTGCGCAACGTGTTTTCCCTGATTACAACGACATGGCAGATGCAAAAAGCTTGCTCGAAAGCATTGCGCGTAGTTTTGGTTATCACTACGGTGCTGCGAAAAAAGTGCGCATCAATACGATTTCACAATCACCTACAGTCACTACTGCCGGAAGTGGAGTGAAAGGTTTTGACGGTTTTATCAATTACTCTGAAGCGATGTCGCCGCTTGGAAATGCTGATGCAAATGCTTGCGCGGATTACTGCGTAGCGATGTTCAGTGATCTAACACGTTATGTGACGATGCAGAATTTGTATCACGACGGAGGATTCAGCGTAACTGGTGTTACACAACCTGTCGTAGAAAAGTTCGATACCAAACTATAATGCTCTCTTTTATTCATCTCTTTAGCTTCCTTAACTCTACTTGCAGTGGTATACAGTACCTGGCGTGGTTGCGTTAATTTGTGGCCAATTCAGATACTTTTTGACGGTGTAAAATTGACCCAAGGGCTGCAAATTACAACGGCGAAGCAGGTGCGGAGCCTAGCGGCCTGAGCAAAAAATTGAGGAGTTGAAATGACTGCACTCAGTGACTCATTGCAACCTATTTATGTGTTCATCTTGATTGAATCTAAAATGCCTCCGGTGCATCATGGCAAAAGATAAATTAAAAAAATGGGAGGAGAACAAATCCTTTCCACATGTATTCGAGCCTAATTTGTTGCCTATTATTCGTGAAGGTAAAACTTTCATGCGGGGTGAATGGCGTGATAAGATGTTCAATAATGATCATGCGATTGTTATTGAATTGGGTTGTGGAAAAGGGGAGTACACAGTTGGTCTGGCGAGAAAATATCCGGTGAAGAATTTTATTGGTATCGATGTGAAAGGTCATCGCTTCAATAAGGGCGCGAAGGATTCATTCAGTGAAGGCCTAAAGAATGTCGCGTTTCTTCGAACCCGAGTTGAGTTCATTCAATCATTTTTTGAGAAGGACGAAGTCGATGAAATCTGGCTCACCTTCAGCGATCCACAGCCGCAAGACAAAACAGGAGTGCGACGTATCACTTCATTGCACTATGCAGAAAAGTACCGATCGTTTCTCAAACCCGGAGGTCTCATTCACATCAAACACGACAATGATGAAGTGTATCGATTGGCGCTTTTGGAATTCGGTAATGATCCACGCTATATTATTGAAGAACATCACAACGATATATACGGCGATTACTTCCTGTCGTTGAATGAAGAGTGGCAATACATTTTAGGTATACACACCTATTACGAACAGATGTGGTTGGCGGAAGGAAGAAAAACGAAGTATGTCCGGATTCGAATGATTTGATTATTTCAGGTTTCCCATTCCTCCATCTACATGAAGCACTTGCCCGGTGCGTAAACCAGCCCATCTGAGAGTCCTTCATCCATGTTGGGCATTTCGGATTTTTCTGCGTCCCACTGAATGTGTGTGTAGCGATCAGTGAAGCCGTGTTCAACGGGATTGCGCGAAAGAACAATAAGTTTTGCTCCGCTGGAGTGAAGCAATCCAACAGTTTCTCTACCAATGCCCGAAGTTCCGCCAGCTACCAGAAATGTCTTCCTCAAGTAATTTAATTTGTTTTGCCTTTGCATATAGTATGGTTGTCTTCAACCGCTATAAAGATTTATCGGATTAACGGGTTACTTCGCAAAGCCCTCTCTGTTTAAGTGAATGAACTACTTTACGTTCTTTTTTTCTTGAAAAAAAAAGAACCAAAAAATTCA
>JAYTOA010000202.1:0-5258 GCA_043748015.1 Flavobacteriales bacterium | reverse complement strand
TTGAATTTTTTGGTTCTTTTTTTTTCAAGAAAAAAAGAACGTAAAGTAGTTCATTCACTTAAACAGAGAGGGCTTTGCGAAGTAACCCGTTAATCCGATTAATAATTCTTCTTTGTATCTCCGCGTCCGCATTACGGGTGCTTCTCAAAGTATTGCAAGTATTTTACTCCATCCGAAACATAGTACGGATCGTGCGTTCGTGATCTGCCGGTGAGCGGAAATCGCCTGCCGGTGTTGTGATAGTGAAATGCATCTTTCCATTTTTTCTTCTTGAGAAAGTGACCGTACTCGTCTTTGATCCATTTCGCAGCATAGTATGCCGCGTCCTCTTCGTCACGTATGTCTTTGATGAGGATACCCATCGGTATCACTTTATATCCCATGAGCTGAAAAGGACCCCAACTGGTGGACAGATTTTTTAAGCCCTCGTCATCCATTCCTGCCAGATGTTCCTGACGGATATTCTCGAATTTCTTCTGCTTGCCATCCCGCACTTTTTGTAATTGCTTGAAGACATGTTTCTCAAACCGATGACCCGCAGGTTTGTTGCCACCACACTCGAGTACAGTCAAAGACATAAGATACTCGTAAGGTATATCCAGTTTTCTGGCAATGTACTGCATCTCCACTTTATAATTGGCCTCCGCCCATTGCAAATCTGTCACGCCCGCTGGACGAGGATCCTGAGGTAATTCAATGCCCAGTCGTGATCTCACCCACTCCGCTACATCATATCTATATCGATACAATGCAATAGCGCATCCGAGCAGCACAGCCCAGAGTAGCCATCGATTTTTGATATGTCGAAATAATCGTTTCATCAATTGTCGTGATGATTACAAATTGCTTCTAAATCTTTCTCACCACTAAACGCTTATAAATTATTTCCCACATATTCCTTCTCATATCTCCTCGAAGTGATTCCGTTCTGATATTGCAGCCCATTACAATCTGAAGTGCATTGTCTAATTCACGTTGCATTTTGATGCTTCATCACAACAAAGAAAAAATTCCATGCCCGCAAATAAATACGCACTTCTTCGCTACAGAATCATCGACAGATGTCTTACCAATAAAGGCAAACGTTTTCCTACGCGAGAAGATTTGCGACAGGCATGTGAAGATGCGTTGTTCGGCAGTGGCGGCGATGCCATTTCACTCAGCACTATCGACAAGGATATATGGGCGATGAAGAATGAAGGCGAACTTGGATATTACGCTCCCATCAAATTCAGCAAGGTAAACGGTGGTTATTTATACGAAGAAGAAAGCTATTCCATTTCGGAATTATCTTTAGGTGATGATGACCTTCAAGCCATTCGATTCGCAGCCGCTACGCTCGATCAATTCCGCGATGTACCCATTTTCAAACAGTATGAAAGTGCCATTGAAAAGATCATCAACAGGGTGAACATTTCTCCCAATCCGGATGACGAGGCGCTCAACAATTTTATTCAGTTCGAAAAATCCACGGTGAGCAAAGGCAATGAATTTTTAGGACCGTTGCTCGAAAATATCCGTTCGAAAAAAAGCATTCGTATCGATTACAGAAAATTCACAGATGATGCTTTGAAGGAATATGAATTGCATCCTTATCTGCTGAAAGAGTACCACAACCGATGGTATCTCGTGGCGCTGGATGCAGGCAGTCAGAAAATTCGCACATTCGGATTGGAGCGTATTGACAAGTTGGAAACTGCAGAAAGAAAATTCATGATGGAGAAAAATTTCAATCCGGATGTTTTCTTCAAGTACAGCATCGGCATCACTGAAAAAGCCGACAAGCCGCAAGATGTCGTTCTCATCTTCGATAAAGTCCCCGGAAGATTTTTAATTACACAGCCTATACACGCATCACAAAAAACCTTGGTGGAAACAAAAACCGAAATCCACCTAGGACTAAAAGTGCTCGTCACACCCGAACTCATCAGTTTCATTCTCGGTTATGGCGCCCAAGTGAAGGTGCAAAAACCCTCATCATTGAAAACGATTATTTCAAAACAATTGAAAGACGCAATACAATCCTATGGGGAATAAGAGTTATTGTGAAAGAGAGAGCTGATCACAACTTTGCGAGCGTATCTCTGACATAAGTACTTCACAGCACCCAGCGGAGTCGCCTTAATTTGTGCCCAATTCAGAAACAAATTGAAGTCGCAAACGACGTCACAAGGGCCGCAAATTACAGCGACGTAGCGGGTGCGAAGCCAGAGGTCTATCCCGCGACCAGCGGGACTTGAGCAAAAAAATGCAGAACTACTTTCCATTCATTGAATGGACTAGATAATTGAAGGAAGCGAACATTCTTACAAGCAGGGATCGCATTTGAATTTCTTCAAAAGAAAATTTGCATCACAAAGCCTTTATTTTGCAATAGAAAAAAAACACTCCATGTCCGAACCCACACCAGGTGTGCGCCTCAACAAATACATCAGTGACACAGGTCATTGCTCACGTCGCGAAGCCGACAAGCTCATCGAAGAAGGCCGCGTAGAGATCAACGGCCATCCGGCAGGTCTCGGCGTGCGTATCGTAGATGGCGATGTCGTGACGATCAACGGCAAACGTGTAGGCGAAAAAAAAGCACCTCTATATATAGTGCTCAATAAACCGGTCGGCATCACTTGCACGACAGAGCTCCACATTCCCGGAAATATCATTTCATTCATTAAACACAAAGAAAGAATTTTCCCTATCGGTCGTCTCGACAAACCCAGTGAAGGTCTGATCCTTCTCACGAACGACGGTGACATCGTCAACAAGATTTTACGCGCCGGTAATCAGCACGAAAAAGAATACATCGTATCCGTGCACAAACCCATCACGGATGACTTCATACAAAAGATGAGCAACGGAGTGAAGATTCTTGATACAGTTACTAAAAAATGTAAAGTCTATAGAGAAGGTAAAAACGTTTTCCGCATCATCCTCGTGCAAGGCCTCAACCGACAGATACGCCGCATGTGCGAGACACTCGGCTACGAAGTACTCACCCTCAAACGCATCCGCATTATGAACATCACACTCGAAGGACTGCGCATTGGACAATGGCGAGATCTCACTTCAAAGGAAGTCGATGATATCACGCAAATGGTTTCTTCCTCAATCAAAACCGCCGACGCTTCTTCTATGCCGGGGGATGATGAAGAATAAATAACCTTCAGTCTTTTTCTTTTTGGTGAAACGAAGATTAGTTCCTTGTTCCTAGTTACTTGGAACTATGATTCGAATTTGAGTATCAGAACTTCGTTGAAAGGCTACTCAAATTATTGATATCATTAAATTTTCTGCACTTTGAACTAAAAATTCTTTGCTCATTCTTCCGAGTGCAGTTCGCGCAACTAGGAACAAATCGGGTATTTCACTTTCTAGCAGAAGTGAATCCACCCCTAAAAATCTATTTCCAAAATTATTTTGTGTTTGTAAATACGTTACAATGACGGGTTGATTCTTTGCATCATCAAATTAGATAAACGATGAGCACGATGAATTCCCTTCCTGAAGTAAAACGTTACGTTGACAGCTTCGCCCGCCCTGCCGGTTACAATCACTATGCATGGGATGTTACCAAAAGACTTGCTCTTGAAGCATGGGACAGCTACCTCAACAAGCGTCCATTTCGCAGGCAGATTAATTTTATGTGCTCCGAATTTTATAAGATGATTCAACGTCCCGAAGACGGTGAGTTCATCATACCGCGGAATTCCTTTCGCATGTTGAGTAACGGTTGATATGGTAAGGACTTTGCCTCCCCGTCCGCTGGCGGGGAGGCTATTCCCGGTAGCCAATTACCCCATTTGGCGCTTGTGATTATTCGTACAGTGTGCCTTTGACACCTTCTATGGCTGTTTTTTCGAAGTTTTATGTTGACTCGGGATTCCTTGGACAACGGTCCATTTTGCCCGATGTATTAATCAAATGTCTGGACCCCTGCTTCTCCAACGCCCATAGGTGTTGAGGACGCGGGGTGGTCCGGTTAAGCAAGTTAACATTTATGTTAATAAATCGCATATTGTTTTCACTGAATTCCAAGAATCCCCCCTATCTTGCCCTAAGTTTCGTCGGTCATAATATTGGATTCGTCCAATTATTTGATACATTTGTAGCTTAAATCCTAACTTTAGGCCTGATGACACCAACCAGCACAGACAAATTTTCAATTACACCACCCATTGGAATGTCTACTATTACAGGTCTGAAACTTGAAACACTGAAGGGCATATATCATGACCTCATCAGTGCTGTAGTGCGATCATCGGCCGATGAAACGCTCTTGCTGAGTCACTTCGGTGATTTCGATCAATCGAAAAATGACAACTCACTTAAAATGACTGAGTCTGCTATCCTCGAATCCGGGGAGAAGCGACAACATATGAAGCGTGTCTGTAATCTCCTCATTGAGATGCTTCAGAATATTTCATTGCATGGTGCGCGCGATCGCAGTGGACACATGCACTCTTTCCTCATCGTGTCAAAAACACCCACTTCCTACAAGCTATTCACCGGCAACCTGGTTCTCGCTGAGGACATCAAGTCGTTGGATAGCCGTATGAAGGAATTGCTCAAACTTGACGAAAGTGCCCTGCGCAAACTTTATATAGAGATTCTCTGCAACGAGGAATTCAGCCACAAAGGCGGCGCAGGTCTCGGCCTTATCACAGTCGCTAAACGCGCCGAACAAAACCTTCGCTATAAGATCCACGAGATCGATGAGAACTTCGGATTTTTCCAGATGGAGGTTGAGCTCTTTACATGAAGCTTTGTATATAGAGTGAGTGACTAAGGAAAGTGAGTCACAGAAAGTTCATAGTTCCGAGTTCATAGTTACTTGGAATTTCTTCTTGATTCGTAGTTGCGATTTTCGTTCGACTGTAGATTATTTATTTAATAAGTCATCGTTCATAGTTACTTGGAATTTCTTCTTGACTCATAACTCGCAATTTTCGTCCGAGTGAAGGTTAAAACTTAAATAAATCATCGTTCATAGTTCCTAGTTATGGGCGATAGTCTCGCTCCTACTCTCTTCGAATATTTAGTGAACTTAGTCCAACGGCTCCTTCCGATTATGACATTCTGAAATTGTGCATTTTGAAACGGCAACTCAGCGATGGCTTTTTTGATGGCTACTCAACGATTGCTTTTTTGACGGCTACTCATTGCGGCAACTCATTACGGCTTTTTTGATGGCTACTCAACATGGCAACTCATCACGGCTTGTTGGATGGCAACTCAACGATTGCTTTTTTGATGGCTACTCA
>JAYTOA010000201.1:0-6470 GCA_043748015.1 Flavobacteriales bacterium | reverse complement strand
TTTCTGGGATATTCACAATTCAAAAAAGGATCGAATGAAATTGAAAGTCATCCTGCAGTGATAAACTCTGCTGAGGGTGCAGGAATTACAACTCCAGGTCAGAATCCTGCAGTGAAACCGGGCAGCGACACCGGAAAAGCCTCACAAGAAAGAGCGAAAACTACCATCACTTACGACAAAACAGAACACGATTTTGGAAAAGTAAAGCAAGGTGATCAAGTTGAATGTGTTTTCAAAGTGACAAACACCGGAAAAGAACCATTGATCATAGAAGAAGCACACGGATCATGTGGATGCACGGTTCCTGATTATCCTAAAGAGCCAATCCCACCTGGACAAACCAGAGATATTAAAGTGAAATTCAGCAGTGCAGGAAAGAAAGGAGCTCAATCGAAAACGGTTACGATCACAGCGAATACTGATCCTATCCAATCTGTACTCACTATTAAAGCGGATGTAGATGCTCCGGAAGATGGATCGGCTCCAGCCAAAGGTGGACATTGATCATCACAATTTAAAATCATTCAAAACCCTTCGAAGATTTCGAAGGGTTTTTGTTTTTATGAGTATGACGAACTCAGGTTATTACTAAATTTCCACCACACAACTTTCGATTTCACTTATCCAAATGCGAATTTCCAAAAGCATTCTTCTTTTTATCTGCATGGGAATCTTTATGGTCCTTTATGTTCAGATGAGACCACTCTCCGGTAGAGAAAAAGAATGCACAAAACAAAATTTTCGTTCCGCTATTCTTGATTCACTTTATGAAGGTGCCAATGAAGAATTTCTCAGTTCCGGGAATTGTGATCATTGTCATGGGACAGACCCTGAGGGAATCGCAAGTGTTGATGGTGAAGGAACTGATATCAATGTGATAACGGACTGGAGCAGCACGATGATGGCCAATTCTGCACGGGATCCATATTGGAGAGCAAAAGTGAGTCATGAAGTTTTTGTTAATCCGCAACATCAAATGGAAATCGAAGGAACATGCACAAAGTGTCACGCACCAATGGGACGGTACGCCGCATTGCTTCATGGCATTCCGGATTACAGCATGCAAGACATGCTTCAGGACAGTGTTGCGCTTGATGGTGTAAGTTGTCTCGCATGCCATCGTCAAGCTCCACAGCCCGAGGTAGCCATGCATACAGGTCAACTCATTTTCGATCCGGATCATTTCGCTTTTGGCCAATACACAAGTCCATTGATTTCGCCGATGGCAGAATACACCGGCTACATTCCAGAATATTCGAGCCACACCAGTGACAGCAAGTTATGTGCTTCATGCCACTCACTTGTAACGCCTACAATAGATCTTGCCGGCAATCACACAGGCGATGAATTTGTAGAACAAGCCACCTGGCATGAATGGCTCAACAGTAGCTATTCTGCTGATAACATCAGTTGTCAAAGTTGCCATCTGCCAAAACTTGCTGGTGAAGAAGTGATTCTTTCTGCAGGATTTGCAACGACGCCTCGCGACAGTTTTGCGCTTCATACAATGGCAGGCGGAAATACATTGATGCTCGGATTGATGCGCGATAATCATGAGGCGCTGGGAATTTTTGCCGGCGAGCAAGCTTTCAATAAAACAATAGCAGCAACCAATGATAACTTGATAAACAAAAGCCTTCAGCTTCAGGTTTCAACTATTAACCGCACTGCTGATACTTTGTACTTTGATGTAAAACTTCGCAATACGGCCGGACACAAACTACCCAGCGGATATCCATCGCGAAGAATGAGTGTGCATTTCGTTGCAACGGAGAATAATGGCAACGAAATTTTTCGAAGCGGCGGTTTCGACAGTAATTATTTTCTGACATCGGAGAGTACACCGTACGAATTGCATCACAACATTATCCAATCCGAAGAGCAGGTACAGATATACGAGATGGTAATGGGCGACGTGAATTCGCAACGAACAACGGTTTTGACACAAGGATATACGCATCTCAAGGACAATCGACTTGTGCCCACCGGTTTCACAACTGCCAGCAATGTTTACGACACGACTGCCATTGTGTTGAATACGCCAGATTCGGATTTCAATTTTGATCCTCTGGAAGGCAGCGGAAGTGATATCATTCACTATCGCGTTCCTACCAATTCATTTGATGGTGAATTGAGCGTGAAAGTAGATGTGTATTATCAAAGCATACCGCCAATTTGGCTCACAGATCTTTTCAATACTTCAACTCCCGAAATCAATACATTCAGCTCCATGTTCAACATTGCAGATCGTTCACCTGTATTGATGAAAACATCCAACACGGTCGTAGATGCTTATGTTGGCCAAGATGCGCATAACAAAAAACCCATTGTGCGAATCACACAAACTTTGAATGGGCTTCAGTCAATGTTGTTATACACTTCTGCTTCACTCGAGGTTTACGATTTAAATGGACGACTGGTGGATTCTCGCAAATTGGCACCTGGCAATCAATCTCTATCGCTTCAATTGGCTAAAGGCGCTTATGTGATGGTTTTCAGAAATGAGACTGGAAATTATCAGGTAGAAAGAGTGATTCAGAAGTAACCTGATTGGAATCGTGCGCTCTGTGATTGGTCATGCGTTGACAATATTTCAATTGAGCCAGAACTACGAATTCGAATTCAGACACGGAACGATTACAGATTCACTCGGTTAACAAAGCGTAACTGATGTAAAATTAGTTAGTAAGTGATGTTACTTTTCGCCAATGAAAATTCCGGATGAATTTCCCAATCAATTCGAATCAAAAGGCTATTTCATTTTTGATGAATTCCTGAATGAAGCACAAACGAAAATGGTCCGAAGTGAAATGCTTTCACTACAAAATAGTTCCTTGTTCAGAAAAGCAGGAATTGGCAAGCAAGAAGAATTTCGAATTGATTCAAATGAACGAGGGGATTTTATTCTTTGGATAGAACCGGAAAAAGCACCTCCGGCAACGACACTTTTCATAGAAAAAATCACGGATCTGATGCGCCAGTTTAACAGGTTATTTTACATGGGCATCAAAGAGTATGAGTGTCATTACGCTATTTATCCCGAGAGAACATTCTACAAGAAACACGTAGACCGTCATCACAAAAGTTCACCGCGTATAGTCTCATTTGTTTTTTATCTCAATGAAAACTGGAAAGAAGATCACGGCGGGCAATTGAGAATTTATGAAGATGAAGAAAATTCGTTTGATGTCGGGCCTGAAGCGGGTCGACTCGTTGTATTCCTCAGTGAGAAGGAGCATGAAGTCCTTGTTACAACTCAAAAGAGAATGAGCATCACAGGTTGGATGCTAAATGAATAATGCAATTTGCAACTTCAAAAAAAAAGGCTGCCCATACGGACAGCCTTTTAGATTATTTGATCTTTCGATTAGTTCTTGACAAAACGCATGCTGTGCAATTCACTGCCCATAATAAATTGAACATGGTAAATTCCTGCAGCGGCATCGCTCATATCAATATTCTCGATACGTGTCCCACTCACATTACCTAGTTCTTTTGCGAATACAACGCGACCATTGGCGTCTATCACTGAATAGTTCATCTTCTCACCTTTCAAACCGATGATATTGATAACAAATAATCCATCGTTTGGATTAGGATAAAGAGCAATTGAATACTCATGACCAAGTTCGCCAATGCCACTTACAATGATTGCCTGAGTGGCTACACAGCCGTTTGCGTCAGTAACAGTCACAGTATAAGTACCATCATTTGCACCAGTAAGTGCAGGCAAGTTCTGAGTATTAGAAACAACAACATTATTGCTGTTCGTCCATGAATATTGAAGTGGTGCAGTACCACCGGTAACTGTATATGGATCGTTTCCTCCTGGATCTACATCAATTGGATTGGCAACAAGTCCAACAATGGTCAACACAGCAGGTTCAGCTATTTCGACTGCAGCGGTAGTTGTTTGGCAACCTTGACTATCAGAAACTACAACCGTATAACTTCCAGGGCAGAGACCAATGATTGGATTGGCTGTTGAAGCAGGAGCTCCGTTGATGCTATAAGAGAAAGCAGGTGTACCACCAGTCGTAGTCATCAAGAGCTGACCGTTGCAATCACCATTACAAGCAACACTAGTTCCGACAGCAGAAGAAGCAAGAACAGCCGGTTCAACTATCATTGCTGCATCAGCAATCATTACATGACAACCATTGGCATCAGACAAATGCACATCATATGTACCTGCACCCAATCCGCTGATAACAGGAGATGGGGTGTAATTAACGTCATCAGTTGAGAATGCATATGGCATTGTTCCTCCCGAAGGCGAAACAGTTATCATTCCGTCAGTTTGTCCGTTGCAGGAAATATCTGAAGCTGTAGCCGTTGCATCAAGCATTCCCGGCTCAACAACTACAACGTCTTGTGATGCAACACAGTCGTTTGCATCTCTAACACATATAGTATATGTACCATCTGCCAAGTCAGACATTGAAGCAATCGAAGAAAAATTCTCACAGTCAAAACTAAAAGTAAGAGTACCAGTACCACCGCCGGCCATAATTGCAATCGAACCATCAGTATCGCCATTGCAAGTAGGGTGCGTAACGCTTGGAGCAACAGTGATTGCCGGTCCACCGGAAACTGAGAACATAAGTGAAGCAGTGCAACCGTTGATATCCGCAGCGTACAACGTGTAAGATCCAGGAGTTAGGGTATTCAATACGACATTGGTAGGATTTCCTTCGATGTCATAAGGACCACCTTCCACGAAACTGAAATCAACATCGTCAGTTCCACCTGACCATGTTAACACTTGAGTTGCATCATCGCTATTGAAACAACTAGCAGCTAATTCAGCGCCCTCAAATAGAGTAAGCGTCGAAGGATTCACGATAGTAAAGTTTGCTCCATTCGCTGTACATCCGTTAGCGTCTGTAACAACAAAATGGAAAGTTCCTCCGCCAAGTCCACAATATTCTGGAGCTGTAAGAACCAGATCAGCACCATTTCCATCTTGCACAGCAACATTGGCGTTGGTGTAGATTTTAAATGAGAGAGCGCCAGTTCCACCGCCATAATTCGCAGTATTGGTTGAAACACAACCGTCAGCAGCGTCATTACAAGTTACATTAGTAGTTGTACTTGAGGTCATAAATAAAGTAGCTGTATTCAATGTAACAGTTTGAGTAACTGTACAAGTACCGTAAATATTTCCGGGATTCAAATTCGGATTATCAAATCTCGTATCATGAATACTTAAAGTATAAGTTCCGTTACCTAAAGCATTTTGAGTTACACCATTCATTCCGGCCAATCCCAAATTGCTGGAGTTAATCATGTGCTGTACAATACTTTGATTACCCGTGCCTGCAAATTGAATGGAGCCGTTATTCAAATTGGCACAAGTTGGACTAATAGATACAACGTTATTGAACGACAAATTGCAAGGGAAGATGCAAAGACCATTGTCAAAATCAGCATCTGCATTGAAATTCAACGCAGCAACATTTGTACAACCCTGTGTTCCGCAATCCTGAATTCCAAATTGCAAACCGTTTTGAAGCACATAAGGGCTTCCTGGGCCGGAATAGTTTGGGAAAACCTGTAAATTGAAAATTCCACAGATGTCACCATCCGTTGTAATCTGCGCAAGAAGCACTTTATTGGATGCTCCACTTTGTGAGTGCACATTATCAGTAAGTACGAACCAAGTAGCACCCACAACAGAGTTAACAATTACGTTACCCATACCATATGGAGCGGTATTGAACATTTGTGCCTGCCAAGGCTGATTCGAATCTTCCAAATTGTACATCCCTTGAAAACTTCCATCGTCATCACAAGTGTATCCAACAGAAACATAAGAATCATATTCCAATGCAGGAATAATACTAAAAGTGCCGCAGTTGGTAAGATCGCCGGTAACGAAGCCATTCGGGTGATTCCAGATTCCCTGACCGCCAACGTTCAACACAAGAGGTGAATTCGCATCACCTGAAACAACTGCAACGCGGTCAGTAGTATTCGTGGTATTGGCATATACTCTATAAGTGGTATGACCCGCTGGATATCCTGCTACAGTCCCATTATCTGTATAAAAAGTTTCAACAGAAATACTAGTTACTTGCGCCAGACTCGAACATGCAACTCCTATAATAGCAGTAAGAAAAAGTAGTGCTCTCTTCATGAGTAAAAATGGTTTTGGATCCGATTAATTATGGTTTGAATGGCCAAATATAGAAGATGTCACAAGTAGAAAAAATTATTCTTTTCCAAAATGCACACAAGTATTGAAAAGGAAAACCCCTTCCGTTAATTAACGGAAGGGGTTTCTATAAAAAATTCTATTTCGAAAAAGATAATCTTGCTCACTTAATAGAGACAACTCTTGACTGCAAAGATCTGCCATTGCTAATAGTCAGGTAATAAATTCCTGAGGAAAGTGCTGAAGTATTCAAACTTACAATTCGCTGACCGGTAATCACACCCGGAAGTTCTTCAAGAACAACCTGGCCCAT
>JAYTOA010000200.1:0-4931 GCA_043748015.1 Flavobacteriales bacterium | reverse complement strand
GCACCAATATTTCCTTCTATGGCAATATATCTATGCAATCTCAGATTTTTTTAACCTCGCTGGTGTCTTCACATTTTGACAAAAGTTCAGCAATACTTTTTTTCAATTCCGGATGGATAACGCTTCCTGCAATTTCACTTAAAGGAACCAATACGAATTTTCTCAAATGCATTTTCGGATGAGGAACCTGAAGTTTTTCAGTATCGATTAATTCATCACCAATCAACAGAATATCAATATCCATTTCTCTTGAAAGTGCTACATCCTTGCTTCTTTCTCTTCCATAAAATTCTTCCAGCTCGGCTATTTCCTCCAACAATTCTGCATCCTTCAATTCAGATTCTATGCAAACAACCTGATTGAGAAAAGCGGGTGCATTTTCCATCTGCCACGCGGGACTTTCATAAATGGATGATTCCATAATTATGTCACCAAAGTTGAATGAAATGAACATCCGCGTCTCTTCCAGATTGGCTTCTCGTTCGCCGAGATTTCCTCCAATACAGAGATATATAATTCGTTTTGGCATTCGCGGCGAAAGTAATCACGCCGGAAGTTTATGAGCGACTACCCGTAGTTGTTACTTCTGTTTGGCAAGCGTTTTTTTTCCACAAGTTGTGCATATGTCAAAGGAATTTTTTCGATATATCGCTTTTCTGCCGCTGCCTTTCTTCTCGTGCCGTTGGTGTAATATGGCCATGACCGCAACACTTTGTGTGAATACGTTTGTGTTTCAAATACTGAAATAAATTTTTAACGATATGAATTTCTTCAAAACACTTCTAGCCTCCATGCTCGGAACTTTTCTCGCACTTGGATTGCTCATTTTAATTTTTGTAGTGATGATCGTGGCGGCAGTCAGTGGATCTGAAGACAAAGTGGTCAAAGTAAAAGACAACTCGGTGTTGCACATCATCCTCGATGAAGCTGTTGCTGAACGCGGCAGTGATAACGATTTCAATTTCAATCCTGCTTCTTTCAGTTCAGAATCGAAGATGGGACTGAATCATTTCATCAGTGATCTGGAAAAAGCTAAGAGTGACGATAGAATCAAAGGAATATTTCTCGAGCCTTTAAGTCTGTCTGCAGCTCCAAGCACTGTGCTTGATATCCGCCGTGCTCTGGAAGATTTCAAGTCAAGCGGCAAATGGATTGTATCCTACGCTGAAGATTTTTCGCAAGGTGGATATTATGTGGCATCAGTTGCCAATGAAGTTTATATGTATCCGGAAGGTTCTTTAGACTGGCGTGGCATCAATGCGGAAGTGATGTTCTTCAAGAAAATGCTCGACAAACTGGAAATTGAAGCCCAAGTGATTCGAGGTCCCAACAACAAATTCAAAAGTGCCGTTGAGCCTTTTATCTATGATCACATGTCTGATGCGAACAAAGTTCAGGTCGAAACTTTCATCGGTGACATCTGGCGGGTCATGCTCGATGGTATTTCTCAAACTCGTGGCATTACTGTGCCGGAATTGAACGCGTATGCCGACTCTCTTGCCTTTGTGCTTCCTGAAAAAGTAGCCGAAGCTCGTATGGTGGACGGACTTAAATACCGTGATGAAGTCATGAGTTTGTTGAAGTCTAAACTTGGCATGGAAGCTAGCGCGAAGGATGAGGATATTGAATTGATATCGCTTGCCAATTATCACGACAACGCCGGAAAAGGAAAGGACAAGGATGAAAAGCCTTCAGTAAAGAAGGATAGAATCGCAGTTGTATACGCAGTTGGCGGCATTGAAAGTGGTGAGGGTGATGATGAAACAATCGGGAGCGAAAGAATTGCTGAAGCGTTGAAGAAGGCCCGTGAAGATGAGAAAGTAAAGGCTATTGTCCTGCGAGTGAATTCTCCGGGAGGGAGTGCATTGGCTTCTGATGTTATCTGGAGAGAAACAATGCTCATCCGTGAAAGTGGTAAGCCTTTCTATGTTTCCATGGGAGACTATGCTGCCTCAGGCGGATACTATATCAGTTGTAGTGCGGAAAAAATTTACGCCAATGCGAACACAATTACCGGTTCGATCGGCGTGTTCGGAATCGTTCCCAACCTCCAGAAATTTTGGGATAACAAGGTTGGAATTACATTCGATCGTTTTGAAACCAATCCTCATGCTGATTTGATTTCAGCTAATAAACCCCTTGATGCTTTTGAAATGTTTGCCATGCAGAAAATGGTGACGGATATCTATGATGACTTCACTTCAAAAGTGGCTGCCGGCAGAAATATGACGCAGGCGAATGTCGACAGTATTGGTCAGGGCAGAGTGTGGAGTGGAGAAGATGCTAAGAATCTTGGTCTCGTAGATGAAATCGGAAATCTCCAGGATTGTATCAAAGCCATCGCAGAAAAAGCCGGACTCACAGATTATTCTGTAAAGGAGATGCCAACCCTTATCGATCCATTCCAGAAAATGATTGAAGAGATTACCGGAAAAAAAGACGAATTGATGATGAAGGAAATTCTCGGCGATCAATATGTCATTTATCAAAACGTTCGCGACATCAATAAGTGGAAAGGCGTTCAAGCCAGAATGCCATTTTTGATGGATATTCGATAGTAACTGTTTGTATCATGGTTGCTCGTTACTGGGTAACTGGGTTACTAGGTTATTAGGTTATTGTGTGAAGCGCACTCTTATTGTTGCCATTGTTTGGCGCAATAACTCAATAGCCAATAACTCAATAACTCAATAACCAATAACCCAACAACCAACAACCAATGTAGGTTTGCACCATGAATGAAAAACGTTCAATGGATGAATTGGATCGCATTTCTGCCGAAGAATTCAAGTCGGCAGTGAAGTTGCCGGTAATTCTTATTCTTGATAATATCAGAAGTGGATTGAACGTGGGCAGCATTTTTCGCAGCGCCGATGCTTTTCGTATTCTGAAAATTTATTGCTGTGGTTATACGCCTTCTCCTCCGCACAGAGAAGTGCTCAAAAGTGCGCTCGGAGCTACTGAGTCAGTGCAATGGCAGAGTTCATTGAATACAATTGACGTCGTCCGTGATCTTCGTGAAAAAGGTATTTCGTGTTATGCTCTAGAACAGACGCAAAACAGCATTTCAATTACTGATTTCAAACCTGGCAAAGAGAAGATCATAGGGCTTGTTTTAGGAAATGAAGTTTCTGGAGTGGATCAGCAAGTCATCAATGAATGTGATGACGCATTGGAAATAGATCAATACGGAACAAAGCATTCGCTAAATGTTGCCGTTTGCGCGGGAATAGCGCTTTTCAGCTTGAATGAAAAGTTTTTGAAGCGTAAAAAATGAATTCGGTCTTGTATTGTTAACAATTCAGACCTATTTTTGTTCGTGGTGTTGCGGATAAACCTAACAATTGTATTTCTGACCTTGGTGCTAATTGCACCGTGCCAGACGTTCGACTTCTTTACTGAGGAGGCGTATCTGCGCAATCCAAATCACATCGAATTCGGTATCGGGGCTTCCAACTTTTTGGGCGACCTTGGCGGAAAGGATGATGTGGGTACCAATGATTTTCGTGACCTTGAATTCACTCAGTTCAATCCTGCAATGTTCGTCGGATTCCGGCATGCATTCCACAAGAACTTTTATGGCCGGGCTAATTTTAACTATGGCCGGGTAAGTGGTGACGATAGACTCACAAAAGAATCCTACCGCAATAATAGAAACCTCTCATTCAGATCTGACATTTTCGAGTTGGATTTGATGGGTGAACTATTCATACGCATTGGCGCTAAAAAAGGACACCAATACAAATTGGAGCGGTCTGAAGTAAAGTCATCTCCCTGGCATGTGAGGGGTTCGTACTTCACTGTATTCGGTGGTGTTGGTTTATTCCACTTTAATCCAAAAGTTCAATTCCAAGACAAATGGATAATGCTTCAGCCCCTTACTACTGAGGGGCAAGGTTTGCCAAATGGGTCGAATCCATACAATTTGTGGCAGATCAATATTCCAGTGGGATTCAGCTATATGGTGAGATTGCATCGCAACTGGTCATTTGGTATTGAAGCAACATACAGATACACCTTCACGGATTACATTGATGATGTAAGTACTACATACTACAATGCAAATGATATTGCCCTTTATCAGGGTGCGCAAAACGGCGACGTGGCTGCTTATCTCTCGAATCCTTCACTTGGTGCTGCCAATGGTGGTAAACCGAATATCGTTACCGCACCAGGTCAGCAGCGTGGTGATGAGAAAGACAATGACGGTTATTTCTATGCGATTTTTAAAGTGGATTATCTGTTGATCAACGAATCAAAGTTCACAAACAAGCGAACCAAAAGACGCGGTGGAACTCACTTCCATAAGAAGACGCGTATGACGATCTAACTGTCGATTGCGTCATTTTCAATCTTAGTATTTGCGATTTATAATTTGCGATTTGAGCGCGAATCCTAGCATTTCATTTATACCCTTTTGGGCAATGATTATGGTGCGTTTTCTTAGGATATGCGAATTGTAATTTGCGATTTGAGCGTAAAACAATCTTGGTTTCAAGTTCGGGAGTTTACAGCTTGACTGCGCCCCGCGAATTTTCGATTTTCAATTTGCAACTTTCAATATCCCAATTGTGAATTATAATTTGCGATTTGAGCGCAAAACAATCTTGGTTTATAGCTCAGGAGTTTATATCTCGACTGCGCCCCGCGAATTTTCAATTTTCAATTTGCAACTTTCAATCTTAGCATTTGTGATTTGTAATTGGTGATTTGAGGACGCCGCAGATTTTTTGCCGGTGAGAAATTCCGTCGTAAAGTCCACACTACAAACTAGTATCTTTTTCAATACCGAATCCTTCTCCCCCTTTAATCCTATATTCCTCAAATCCTATATTCCTACGAAGTATTCAATCCCTCTTCCCACCAAATATCCTCAACAGAAACAAAAATAAATTGATGAAGTCAAGATAAAGACTCAACGCGCCCATGAT
>JAYTOA010000199.1:0-3832 GCA_043748015.1 Flavobacteriales bacterium | reverse complement strand
GGGTGGATGAGGTCCAACCGTTTTACGTGCACTGAAATATTTTGCGCTTCAAGCGATTCCTCCGACAAGACTTGATTGACGGCCAATTCAGTATTAATGAAGACTTCGATATCCTGTAAAGAATGACTCAACGCGGTTATTTCCTTATTAGCTTATTGACGAAAGTCTTTTCACTTTGTGTGACGACAACAGTGAAGATTCCCTGTGGCAGTTTCGAAATGTCAAGTTGATTTCTAGAGTATTTATTCTCATGAAGAACAATTGTTCCGTCCATTGCGAAAATTCTGATATCGTATCCGGCATTTAGTTTTCCATCCGGTGATTGAATGTAAATCACGTCATCCGCAGGATTCGGAAAGAGGGTCAAAGTGGAATGTGAAATTTTGTTTTGTACATCAACTGTTTGATCGAGCATAACACAATAGTCTTCGGTTTCACCATACGACCATATGCCGCAATTGAGTGGTTCAACCGGGGTAGACCCAGTTGTATATCTCATGCCTACACGCAATGTAACAGAGCCATTGATGATGTTTGCAGGTACTGTGAAATTGCCCGTGATGGCGGCTGTTGTGGATGTTGGAGCGTCAAAGATCATTTCGTTTTCGTCATCGAAATCGCCATCGGAATTGAAGTCGATCCAGGCACGAAAATTTTCATTATAGATACTAGCGCCGGGGTATCCGGGTGCCACGGTGATATCGTAATTTCCTTGAGCATGTAGCGTTGTTGTTGCATCAGTTACGAAGATGTATCCGTTATCACTCGTAGAAATTCGATTGATGTCGCCCAAAGTGACTTGCGCTATGTATTCACCCGAAGCACTTGCCGAAACCGCGCAATATGAAATCTCGGCGCAACTTATGCAACCGGCAGTATGAAAGGTAGATGTGAGTTGTGGAAACGGTGAAGCGCCACATTGCGAACGAATATTCAACGCGTACAGTTTGCATGGCAGTAAATCTTCAAGTATGAGCGGGTTGTCGTTAATGTCTGTATATGAAACTGCAGTTCCTCCCTGCGGTGTGATAGTCAATTCATATCCATTGGCGGCGAAGACATCATTCCATGCAAGGGTTCCGGATGTGATGGTGGTTGCAGTGAAGTTGGCGGAAATGGGTGCTTCGCAACATCCACCGGTCGAGAAAATAAATGGAGTAGACCACTGACTTTCATCTTCGGCGCACATTGCCATAATTTGTATTTCGTAGGTTGCGCATGTGTCGAGCGTACTCAACAATATTGAGTTGGTGGAGATATCGGAAATATTGGTCCAATCCTCGTTTCCAACAACGTGGTATTGCACAGCAAAAGCATTCATTCCGTTTAGCATGTTCCAGTCAATGATGATATCAATAGGCGTACTTTGCGGTGTGGCCGTTATGCCAAACGGAGCAATGCATGCTCCACTGCTGCATTCGTCAAGCATAAGATTGAGACTGTTGTTCACATTGAGACGACCACCACTGACTGTTTCCGCAAGAAGTTGTGTAGTCTGATCAACACCATCGAAAATGTAATCACGCACCATCACTGCAGCGGTAGCGGGATTTGCAAGAGCAATTTGTATAAGCGAATTGCAGGGAGCCGAATAAAGCAATGCGATAGCGCCTGCAACACATGGTCCTGAAAATGATGTGCCTGTAGTAGTGCCGTAGCTGTTGTTATTCGCGAGATAGACATTATCACCGGGAGCCATCAAGTCGATAGTCGTTAGACCATAACCACCTGAACCTCGAACATCCGAGCTATTAGTGCGCCCAACAGAAACCATGTATGCGCTTGGGCAAGCAGTGGGCAGATCACCGACTACATCCACGTTCACGTTGCTGTTGGAAGTCGAGCCGCAACTCAATACGCCATGAACTCCAAGCGAATCATACATCGCGCACCAAAGCGGAGCGCTTGATGGTTGTCCCCCATCCGTTCCCCAGCTGCTATTGGTGGCTACGACAAAAGCACCTTGAGCACCGTCTGTTTCATTATAAAGCTTGCGCATTTTGAGAGGATATGCATAGCCGGCTATGGCGTTTGCTTCAGAGACGCCGCCAATATCCACCTGCATAATTTTCACATCCCAATTCACACCAGTAACGCCAAGTTCATTGTTTCCTTTAGCACCGATCATGCTACTCACTCTGGTTCCGTGATCGCCTTGTCCAACAACATCAGACACTGTGTTGATATTCCATCCATGGTAGTCGTCAATATAACCGTTAGCATCATCATCAATTCCGTTCCCGGGTGTTTCATGAATATTCACCCAATGGTTATCAATGATGTCAGGAACATTCCATTTTGCACCACCAAGTTCTACTACACATACTACAATGCTATCGCCATTAGCAGTCAGACCGCCTGTGGTGATGTCCCACGCAAGGTCACTGTCTATGTCATGGTCTTCAGCTTGATTGTGATGCCATTGTTGACTAAAAAATGGATCGTTAGGAGTAGTGACACGTTCTTCAAGTTTGTGATTGGCCTGCGCAACTTCAACACCATTAATGGTATTCAGTTGTCGAAGCAATTCTGATTTTGAAAAGACATCTTCATCGAAGGAAAAAAGCCATATCCGCAGGTAATCACTCACACAACTTTCGAGTTTGAAAGCCGGTGCAATTCCGATTTCAGCATTCACCTGACCGACGAAAATTTCCGGCAAATATCCTGCTTTGAGCCTCACCAAAACTTCTCCTTTGATGGTTGCTGCATCTTGAGCATTGACAAATTGAATGAGAACAGCAAGAAATAGAAGAGTAAATATTTTTTTCATTTCAGAATTTTGAATCTGTTGTTTTTTCTAATGAATTTTGATAAGAATGTATTCAATCTACACGGCTACAGTACGAACAAAAGCGGGATTACCCTAATCAAACAATTGCATCAATTTTACTCCTGCAAGTAAACTCTTTTCACTCTTTGACTCAATGACGTCAGGACTTCGTATGCAATCGTTCCGCACATTTTTGCGAAGTCGTTGAGCGAAATATGTTTACCGAAAATCTCCACATCATCTCCTTCATTGCATTCGATTTTTGAAATGTCAACCATTGTCATATCCATGCAAACATTGCCAACAACAGGAGCGCGTTGACCATTGATGATTACATAACCTTTTCCATTGCTGAGATTTCTGCGAAGACCGTCAGCGTAGCCAACCGGAATGGTGGCAATCTTCATTTTTTTCTTAGCGATGTAATTCCTCGAATAACCTATGCTGTCGCCTGAGGGAACAAATCGTATTTGTGATATCACTGTTTTAAGTGTGCTAACATTTCGCAATTGCGATTGTTCTTCACCGCTTGCTGAAATTCCATAGAGGCCAATTCCAAGGCGAACCATTTCATATTGTGCATCAGAAAAACGCTCGATTCCGCCAGTGTTCAAAGCGTGTCGTATGATTTTATTTTTTGTTTTTTTCTCAAGAATGTCCGCGCAATTTTCGAAAGTTGTCAGCTGATGTTGAGTGAACTCATCATGTTCTGATCCGTCTGTTGCGGCAAGATGAGTGAAAACAGAAGCGATTTTTATATCAGGTCTTGACACGAGAATTTCCGCAAGTTTTTCTACATCACCCGGATCAAATCCCAGGCGGTGCATGCCTGTGTCGAGCTTGATGTGAATTGGATACGGTTCTGTGGCTTGGGAAATATGCAATGCCTTGATGAAATTTTCTAGTGTTCGTATTCCATAAATTTCCGGTTCGAGGTGATACTTTATCAAAGTAGTGAGGCTGCTTTTTTCCGGATTCATCACCATAATGGGAAGAGAAATTCCGGCTTTGCGCAACGAAACTCCTTCATCAGTATAAGCCACAGCGAGATAATCCACT
>JAYTOA010000198.1:0-2317 GCA_043748015.1 Flavobacteriales bacterium | reverse complement strand
CAAAACACTTTGCTTGCAGAAGATCTGAACGTGAATCGTGCAGGCTACAAGCAATCAGAAGAACTATTCGCTTTCCTAAGTGATACCACAACAAGAGTAATCAGCATGAAAGGTACCACTTCGAATCCATCGAGCATTGCTACAATATACTGGAATCCAAAAACGTCAGACGTATATCTTGCTGTGAATGCACTGCCTATGGCGGATGATCAAAGTGATTATCAATTGTGGGCAATAGTTGACGGTGTTCCTGTAAGTGCCGGAGTATTCTCTGTCAACGATACTTCATCCGTTCCGCAAAAAATGGAATCATTCACCAACGCTCAAGCCTTCGCGGTAACACTCGAGAAGAAGGGTGGAAGCACCACTCCGACTTTGGAGAAGCTGGTGGTGATTGGAAATGTATAACACCTCGCGGAGTTTTTTTGACGCCGATTTACATAGATCTAGGCAGATTCATTTTGAGAATATTAGAATGTAATCCTCCTTGATGGTTAGTAGCCGATTCTTTACTTAATGTTTTCTTCCAAGAGTCATTTATAGTATGAAGACAAATGTTCGCGTTCAATTATCCTTGAAAAAATCTGCCTTCATCTCTGCAAATCTGAGTGAAACATCTTTTCTCTAAATCCGAATTGAAACTTACCTCGTAGGTATTCCCAAACAACAAATAATTTAAATCAAATGAAAAAAGTTACAATTATTCTGGCAGCGATTGCAATGGTTTGCAACGTAGCCACAGCACAAAAGGGAACAACTATGGTAGGTGATGAAATGATGTACCCTGCAAAAAACATTATTCAGAATGCGGTGAATTCAAAAGATCACACTACGCTGGTTGCAGCAGTTAAAGCCGCGGGACTTGTGGAAACATTAAGTGGTACCGGACCATTCACGGTTTTTGCTCCAGTGAATGACGCTTTCGAAAATTTACCTGACGGCACAGTGGAGACTTTGTTGAAGCCCGAAAACAAAGCAACACTGGCTAACGTGCTTACTTATCATGTTCTCAGTGGAAGTTATGATTTCAACGCGCTTTCTGATCTGATCAAAAAAGGTAAGGGAACTGCAAGTATCAAAACCGTGGGAGGTGGAAATCTGATGTTCATGATGAATGGCGATCACAACATTGTTGTTAAAGACGAGAATGGCACAATCGCGAATATTTCAACCTATGATGTTTACCAAAGCAACGGAGTAATACATGTAATCGACAGCGTAGTCATGGCGAAGAAGTAAAGTCTATTCATGGTGTGTGGAAATACCTGTTTGTTACGAGAATGAGGCTGCCTGAATGGGGCGGCCTCTTCTTTTTTACTCCTGTGCCAGATGTTGACTCCGTCATTTTATAGAAGAAATGAAGTGCTTTGACAACTTTTTTTTTCCATTAATAGAAAAAATGAAATCGTATGACTTTTTTGAATACACTTGCTTCGCCTTAACGGAAGATGTGCCATCGCGATCTTTCAACTTGTGATTCTACTACCTGACTTTTTTCCTTTTTTTTTAAAAACGTAATAATTTTTTTCATGAAGAAACTCTACATGACTATCGCACTTTGTGCATCTTTTTTTGTGCAAAACATTGCTCAGACAACGCTTACTGTAGGTGATGTTGCCATCATTGGATTCAATTATGACAACCCAGATCAATTTCTATTTGTGAATCTTGTTGATCTCGCTTCGGGAACACAGATAAAATTCACAGACAATGGTTGGAATGGAACAGCATTGACAACAACGGAAGGTACCGACACATGGACTGCGGCAACATCCTACACAAAGGGAAGTGTCATCTCGATGACACCAACGAGTATGAATTTCAGTACATCCGGAGATCAGATTTTCGCATATCAAGGCGTTGCAACATCGCCAACATTTATTTATGGATTGAGCACCACAACCTGGGTGACAGGTTCCATTGCTTCCACGACATCGAGAAAGCCTGCTGCGCTAACCACGGGTACAACCGCAATTGCGTTTTCCCCTGAACGCGATAACGGCAAGTTCAATACGGTTAGCACAACAGGAGACAAAGCAGCAATTCTCGCTGCAGTTTGTAATGCAGCGAACTGGACTACAACAGATACAAGAATCGGATCATTCCCTGCCTATACCTTTATCATGAGCACGATGGCACCGGAGCCAACTGCAAATCCAACGTCGCTCAATTTCACGAATGTGAAGAGCTACAGATATGATGTAAGCTTCACCTCAGCTACTGGAGCTCCTGCAGGTTATGTTGTACTTCGCTCAAATGGAGGAACGCCAAATACCGATCCTGCTGATGGTTCTACTTATATGGAGGGTGATGTTAT
>JAYTOA010000197.1:0-1581 GCA_043748015.1 Flavobacteriales bacterium | reverse complement strand
GCACCACAGTGTTTCAACCAAACACCTTCAGCGTTACCTGGACGAGTATCATTATCGCTTCAATCGAAGGAACAACATCCTGTCATGCCCGTCCAGACTCATAACTAGATTCATGAGAACTGCATGGTTGCCTTATAGTATGGCAATAGGGAACTAGAGCGATAAACTTAATTTTTTATTTCTCTGCGGATCTTGCATACCGTGAAATGGAAGAGAGGCAATAAGAAACAGTGTCGGGCACCTCGTATGTAGGAGGTGTACATTCAGGACCAGACAGTCTTGATAAACTCTATATACGAATTCCATATATGAGGATGAATGTCTGTGCCGGTTTTCAACTCCACCTGATGATTTCATTCATTATTGGCGGATATGTTGGATATGTCGGATATCGGGGGAAAGTGAATACACATGGAAGCGAACAACCTCGGTGGTATTTGGATGATAAACGCGAATCGCTTGAGCGGAGTTTGTACAATCATGACTACGGACTTGTAGAGCAAATGCAGATCAGATTCCGACTCAACAAGTATCTTGATGTGATGGCAAGGGCTGAATTATCTCAAAGTTTGATGAATATCTGGTATCCTACAACTCCCAATCCGCCGGATATCAAGTATCGAAATATTCAGACAGGATTCTCGCTGGGATTGAGTTATACATTTCAATGAGTGATGTGTTTCTGATTGACATTTCCGGATGCGTTTGGATGTATCTAGATTTCTGAATTTCAATCCACAAAATTTGCGTGTAAACAGATTATGCCGGAATTGGCATAGTTTTTACCAAGTTTGCATTGTCAAATCAAAACGACAATTTTATGAAACGATCAAATTTTTACATGTTCCTCCTTGGAATCACCGTCATCTCATTTATGTCATGCGCGAAGTCTTCGACAATGGGTACAAAAGTGAAGGAGCCCTTTTCAGGAAATAAATATGAAAGCACCGGAAGGTATTTCCGTGCAAAAGGCAAAGGTGATAGTTCTGATGAAAACATTGCTAAGCAAAAGGCGGATCTCAATGCTAAGAAGGAATTGGCGCAACAAGTGGAGACGCGCATCAAGGTTGTTACCGATCAATATTTACATGAAAACGAAACCACAGGAGGAAGTGAAATTAACGATAAATTTCAATCGTTAATCCGTGAAGTAACCAATACTCAAATTGCAGATCTGCGCAAAATAGGGGAAGAGAAATATGTAGACGCCGAAGGCAAGTACACTGTTTTCCTCGCATACGAAATTCACAAGCGCGACATGTACCGATTCATGAAACGACAGGCCAAACTGGATAAAAAACTCAATGAAGCTGAGCGCAAAGCGATAGAGGATATTATCGACGAGGAATTGAAAAGTGTGGAAGCGTTGGGCGACGGGGAGTAGTTTTCGCTCAACTGCCATTTGCGATTTGTAATTTTTGATTTGAGAAAGAGGGCGTGCTATTTCTTCGTTCTCGTTCTGCTTCTCATTCTCGCTCTTTTTTTTGCCACGAAGTCACGAAGAGTCACGAATTTCTTTTTATGCAACAAAGGTTCTAAGAGGATTTGCGATTTTTAATTTGCTATTTGAGAACGGCGCGC
>JAYTOA010000196.1:0-4614 GCA_043748015.1 Flavobacteriales bacterium | reverse complement strand
GTTTGAATAATTCATTTTGTCATAGCTTTTTCAAATCCTAAAATATTATGACAAAATGAACAGTGTAATTCAAATTGACACTTTTTACCACGAGTAGATTGATATTCCAAAGAATACCGCTAGCGCAATAACCAATAACTCAATAACAAATAACCAAGCGAATTACTTCTCCGCATTCATCATCATTTCATCCACCGTACCGATCGTAACTGAATGATAATTCTGTCTGGATTTACTGTAAATATTTTTGGCTAAATCGATCTGACCTGTCTTGATCATTGCTTCAAACAAAGGCGCCACGAATTTTCTTCTTCCCACATGCACGAGAAAAGTCTCCAACTCCGGATAAGCCGTTTTGTATTGCTTGTTAATCGATTGCTCCAACCATGCAAAAAGCACTTCATTGTTTCCGGTATGGGTGATCTCAAAAGACTTGTCGAGTTTGGCCATGTCATCTGCTTGTACTGAAACTGAAAGATTCGACAAGAAACGATAGCGCTCCTGATAAGACCAATTATTCCATGGGATTTCATTTGTCTGCATTTTCTTATTCTCCCATAGTTCAATAATCTTATCCACTTCCTTTAACTGATTGCTTTGAACGCTCGGAATATTTGAGGGGAGACCTTCTTCATACACCCATGCATGTATGTTGATTTTCTTCTCCGTTTCAGCGTCAACCAGATTCACTCTCAAATAATCGAGGAAAGTTTCCGTATCCATCACTTGAAATGCATGAGACGTAAAATACTCTTTGATAAAATTGTCGAATTTCTCCCTTCCAACAGTTTCTTCAATGAGTCGAAGGAAAAAATATCCTTTGTTGTATGCTATGTCATTCATTCCGTCATCAGGACTTCTCCCATCGAGTGCGAGTTTCAACTTTGAATCCTCCGGATGTGCCGATGTTCTCATCTCAGAAATGGTGACATCAAGATCTTGTCTTGAAAGTTGAGCGAGCATTTCTGAACGCTCTCTTCCATATACCGCTTCCATGATGCGTTGCTCGAAGTAAACTGTAAATCCTTCATTCAACCAGAAATCGTCCCATGTAGAATTGGTCACAAGATTTCCGCTCCAGCTATGTGCTAGTTCATGTGCAACCAACGCTACCAGCGACTTGTCACCGGCAATAATGGTTGGTGTAGCGAAAGTCAATCGTGGATTTTCCATACCACCAAATGGAAATGCCGGAGGTAAAATGAGCAGATCATATCTGCCCCACACATATGGACCGTATAATTTTTCAGCTGCGTCCACCATCTTTTGCATGTCGGAAAATTCATTTGCGGCCGCATCTATAAGAGAAGCAATGGCATAGACGCCGGTACGCGAACCGATAGGACGAAATTCTACGTCGCCAACTGCCAACGCTACCAGATAACTTGGAATTGGCTGTTCCATTTTGAAGTGATAAACTCCATTGCTATTTTTTTTCTGTGGATTTTCGGCGCTCATCAAGGCCATCAAATCTGAGGGAACTGTTACAGTTGCGTCGTACGTAATTCTCACCCCGGGACTGTCCTGTGAAGGAATCCAGCTTCGGCCAAGAATGGCTTGTGATTGAGTGAAAAGAAAAGGCTTCTCGCCTTCCACCCACAGTAAAGCTTCAGCGTCCGGAGAAGTAGAATAATTGATTTCCACCTTTGCAGAATTCTCCGCAATAGAGATGGTCAATGGACTACCTAAGAATGGCTTTTCTTCGCCCAATTGAAACTTCGCCTCTACACCATCTACTTTCACGGATGAAACTTTCAGTCCCTTTGTATCGAAAATGATGACGTTCGTCTTCGTGAGATTCTCTATGTCATAAGTTGCAACAGCATCGATTGTTTTCGAGGTAAAATTCACCGTTGCAACCCAATTGAGATGTTTGGCTCTGGCCTCATTCGGCTTTGACCATGTATGAGGATCACGCGCTAGTTTCATATTCGCTATCATCATTTTTGTTCTGTCGGATCGGTCATTGGCATCACCCTTTTTTCCTGAATCGCCGCAAGAAAGAAAACCCGCGATGAGACAGCATAGAAATATTTTCTTCATACTTTTTCAATTGATAAAACTTCCTTTTCTTTATTAATTCAAGATCAAAATTTCTTCGGATAATCATTCTATTTTTCTGTTGTACAAAAACGACCGAAAACTCCGAGTGGCAATTTCACTCCAGACTTAGCCTGTAGATACAATTCCCCGATGTGTAATTTCTTACCGGCTTTCACTTTGAGTAAATTTTCAAGTACCAATGCTGACAGTCCAAGTGAATACGCATTCAGGATTAAAAAATGTTCGGACGGATCGAGCAATTGCAAAACGCCTTTTACCATTTCAGCGATATTCTCTTCGAGTTTCCACTTCTCCCCTTTTGGTCCATGACCAAATGCAGGCGGATCGAGAATAATTCCGTGATACAAATTTCCTCTTCTCACTTCACGCTGCACGAATTTCAGCGCATCATCCACCAGCCAACGGATATCTTTTAGGTTACTCAGCAACATGTTTTCATTGCTCCAGTTGATCACTTGTTTGATGCTGTCAACGTGCGTGACTTCCGCACCGGCTGCAGCCGCAGCAAGAGATGCGCCTCCGGTATAAGCAAAAAGATTGAGCACCTTAGGACGCTGAGTCTTCATTGTACCGATGGAATTCACTATGTAATCCCAGTTGGCAGCTTGCTCAGGAAAAATACCGACGTGTTTGAATGCTGTGAGACCAAGGCGGAATATAACTTCTTCGTTGTTTGGGAGACGATATTTCATCTTCCATTGATCGGGCATCTTTCTTATCTTCTGCCATTCTCCGCTATTGCTGGTCTTCTGTGCGAACTTCACATTTGCCTGATGCTTCCATTCACCATCGGTGAGGATTTTCGGCCAAACAGCTTGAGGTTCCGGACGAATAGTAATGAACTCGCCAAAGCGTTCCAGCTTTTCGAAATCGCCACAATCGATCAATTCGTAATCGGCAAATGGCCCGGGTGTAAGAAGTTCCATCATAATCTGAGGCTGCAAAGAAACGAATTTGAAGTGTTTACAATCCGACAAATGTGAAATTCAAAGATGTATAGTTGAATTAACTTGCACCGCAAATGAAATTCGGTATTGCAGGAAACGGGAGAGCAGCGCATCACTTTGCGAAAATGCTTTATGACAAAGGACATGTCCTGACGCAAGTCTATGGCCGTACACCGAATGATCTTGCTGCAAATTTCAATGCGGAATTCATATCGTCACCGTCTCTATTTTCAACCGAAAATGAAGTGATTTTTTTGGCCGTGAGTGATGATGCGATTGCGTCAGTAGCCAATGAAATTTCGGAAGAGCAATTTGTAGTGCATGCTTCCGGCATGACATCCATCGATATCATTTCCCACCGAAGAAAAGGAGTAGCGTGGCCGATACAATCACTTACGAAATCCAAAGAGTTGAAGTACGACGAGATTCCTTTTCTCATTGAAGGTACAAACCAAGAGACGGAAGGATTTTTAATGGACTTGTTCAGCAGTATTTCAAAAAAAACATTGAGGGCCAATAGTGAACAGCGTTCAAGAGTGCATATCGCTGCAGTTTTCGCCAATAATTTCACCAATCACCTATTCGAATTGTCAGCTGATTTTCTTCATGAAAGTGGATTTGACTTTGACATTTTGCTTCCTATGATTCACGCACATATAGAAAAACTATCTGTGATGACTCCACACGAAGCGCAGACAGGTCCGGCCGTTCGCATGGATCGCCATACGATCGAAAAACAGCAAGCCTTGCTGAAATCAAACCTGGCTTTGCTTGAAATTTATAACACGATCACCAATAGTATTCTTCAAAAATTTCATGGAAAAAAATTATAAAGCACAGCTCAAGGAGATCAGCACATTCTGTTTTGATGTTGATGGCGTTTTCACCAACAACATTGTGATACTCACAGCTGATGGGGAACAGATACGCACTGCGAATGTTCGTGACGGATATGCCGTTCAACTGGCCATAAAAAAAGGATTACGCATTGCGATTATTAGCGGTGGCAAGAGCGAGGCGGTTCGCAAAAGATTTGAAGGACTTGGCGTCACAGAAATACATCTGGGCTCTTCCAACAAGATTGAAGTTTTCAAATCATTCCTGGAAAAGCACAATCTCACACCGGCAGAGGTATGTTATATGGGCGACGATATTCCCGACTATGCTGTTATGTCGAAAGTGGCATTGGCATGCGCTCCTTCTGACGCGGCAAGTGAAATAAAAGCTATCAGTCATTACATATCTCCCAAGAATGGCGGCGAAGGTTGTGTGCGCGACTTACTCGAACAAGCATTGAAAGTGAAAGGACTTTGGATGGATGATGAGAGTATGGTTTGGTAAGTACCTATTGAAAATTCAAGATTGAAAATTCTGTTCATGCGGGCACGTTTAAGCTGTCTGACGCAATTTGACGCTATCAAGATTCAGTAGTGGAGAGAAATTTGAAAGTGCCTGTAAAATAGAATCAACAAAGATTACGTTCGCTGACTATGAAATTCACGTTTCTTCTTTTTCTTTCAATACAAGCAATGTTGCTAGCGGCAATGACACCTGCAGAAGCAGAAACAGCGCTGGCAAGTTTGCATTCCAGAATTAACAAGGT
>JAYTOA010000195.1:0-8873 GCA_043748015.1 Flavobacteriales bacterium | reverse complement strand
AAGATTGGGAGATAGCTAGATTTCATGAATTGGAGATTTAATGATTGATTCGTTAACGGAACATACGCGTTCATTGCCTTAGCTTGAATTGCGGCAATTTGCAACTTTCAATTCTTATACAAATTCTTTAATCTGTGCAAAGAAAAAACTCCTGCGAACCGGGAAAAGCGAAACTTGAACTGTCAACACCTAGCTGCCCACGTCGATTTCAAGAATCTGTGCGTTATAAGTCTTTCGTCGGGAATTTCCTATCTTCCGAACTTCAAGAATAGAAGTAAAAGATGAAGATCTATGTGAAGTTTATGGTCAGCATTCGCTGTAAGATGATGGTGAAAGCAGAGTTGAAGAAACTCGGTCTTCACTACGTTACTGTTAATCTCGGAGAGGTGGACATATTAGAAACGATCACACAACAACAACGCGAGCAGCTGAAAGTAGCATTACTCAAATCAGGTCTTGAAGTAATGGACGACAAAAATGCCATGCTTATTGAGAAAATAAAGAATGTAATTGTTGAGTTGGTTCATTATACCGATGAGATTCCTACACTTAATTTTTCAAATTTTCTCAGCGAAAAACTAGGATACAACTACACTTATTTAGCTAACCTATTTTCCGAAACCGAAGGAACTACGATTGAGCATTACATCATACTCAATAAGATTGAAAGAGTAAAAGAACTCATTATTTATGATGAATTGAACCTCACCGAAATTGCATGGAAGCTGCATTATAGCAGCGTTGCACATCTGTCTAATCAGTTCAAAAAGATAACCGGATTGACACCGTCATTTTTCAAATCGTTGAAAAACAAAAAGCGTGACAATCTGGAAAATGTGTGAATGATGTAACTTAATTGTATAATAGTGTAATACTTCTCCAAAGAGTTAATGGCACCTTTGTGTTGTGAAATTTAATTCACATCTGTTCCCGCCAGCTGCGGGCAATCAACACCACATATTATGAAAAAAATCACCGGCATACTGCTGATATTCCTTGCTGCATTTTGCTTTAGCGGCACAGCACAAGAAACGAACACGGGAGAGAAGTATGGTAATACTTTGAACTTAGGCATCGGTATCGGGGGATACTATGGATATACAGGCTATTATAGCTATGTAGGTCGCTCATTACCCGTGTTCAATCTCAATTATGAATTTGATGTAGCAAAGGCTTTTACACTGGCTCCTTTTGTAAGTTTTGCTTCTTACTCCAACTCTTACTATTATGGTAATCCGAGCAAGAATCATCCTTATCGCAATTACAATTATCGCGAGACAATTGTTCCAATCGGAGTTAAGGGAACGTACTATTTCGATAACATAGTGAAAGCCGGTTCAAAGTGGGATTTTTATCTTGCAGGCTCTGTCGGTTTTGCAATTGTTAATGCACGCTGGGACAATGACTACTACGGTGATCAAAACTATTACCGTCGAGGCAGCTCTACGTTCCTGGATGTTCACTTAGGAACAGAATATCATTTCAATAGCCATTTTGGAGCATTCCTTGACCTGTCAAGCGGGGTCTCAACCATTGGATTGTCCATTCATTAGATTAACAAGTAATCAAAAAAATGAAGCTGGTAGGTATAGAAAAATCCCGTGTATACGTTACTGTCGATATCATTGACTACATGGCTAACTCTGTTGTTAGCAAAACAATTCTCATGAAAACAACGGGCAACGTCACAGTCATTTCATTCGATGCCGGGCAAGGAAAAGCGGAGAAAACTTCTCCATTTGATACGCTCGTTCAGGTAATTGAGGGTCAGGCAGAGATAATCATTGACGGAGAAATTGTGTTGCTTGCAATCGGTGAATCGATCATCATTCCGGCTAATACATCAAATCGAATCAATGCTAACGTTCGCTTAAAGATGATTCAAACTATTATTAAAAGTGGATACGAATAATTCAGTGATTCATTGGGTTTATGGGTCTAAGTTTCAAATCAGCCGAAGGCACTGAATAATAAAAGTAAATAACTAGTACGTCATTCAAATTAAAAACATACTCAAAATGAAAAAAACACTCTTATGTATAATGATAGCAATCCTGTCGTTAACATTTATGCCGGTACAACTGAAGGCATCATCAGTAACGGTTACAAACACTCCAATCACACCCGCTGATTCAGCAAGAGCATTAGTGCTTCTCAACAGACTGGATGAAATCAATGCGATGGATAAATCAGAATTGAATTCATCAGAAAAGAAGGAACTTAGAAAGGAAGTACGCTCTACGAAAAAGCAACTTAGCGATATTAGTGGAGGCATCTACATCTCTGCCGGTGCTGCTATCATTATTCTGCTTCTGCTTATCCTTTTACTCTGAACAAAGCTGTAACAAAAGGGCAGTCATGATGTGATGATCATGATTGCCTTTTTTTCAGCAAACACAAACACAAAAAAAATTCTCCAATGGGAAATTTACTATACATCATAGCTGTCGTATTTATTATACTATGGTTAGTCGGATACATTGGTTTCAGCACCGGTGGAATCATTCATATACTTCTAGTTATCGCTGTCATTGCAATATTGCTTAGAGTAATACAAGGCAAAAAGCCGATAGCATAGTCTTCACATTTTGGTGGTTATATTTAAATGTAAGGTTTCGTTGTTGCTCATAGAGTGGCAGCGAAATCTGCGTTTACAAAGCGCCTTCTTGGGATTTTTTGTTTGCCACAAAAACGCGAAATCACGAAGAATTTCAAAAATATTTTGAGTTGGGGAGTTGATGATTGATCAACGAATGGAGGCAATACTTTCAGCAACTTGGTTTGAATTGCAGCCATTTTCAATTTGCGTCTTTCAATTGTATTTTCTTTTGCCCCGAAGACTCGAGCACGCTAAAAGTCGTGAAGATTTGATGATTGATCCATGAATGGGAGTCAGAATTTCATGAAATGAGATTCACTTGTAGCAACTTTCAATCTTTCAACAATTTTTTCAAATGCGTTGGAGAAGAAATCCTGCGCGAACTCCGAGCTCTGAACTTTTACTTAATCAAACTTGTCTTCACTTCATAGTTTTTATCATCGTAATCAAACTTGCAATCCTTGTATGACGGTACTCTCAACTTAGGTTTGAAGTTGTTGGAGAATGCATAACCTTCTGCCGGAAGTCCTAATGCATTCCTATCCATCCTTCCGTTGTCATTCATGTCCTGGTATATCCCAATTGCATACTCACCATACTCCACATCGCCTATTGAAACTGTTAGTGTTTTTCCGGAAGGCGTGAATTTATATTCCTTTATCCGGCCCTTTTTATGCAAAAAGTGTTTGTCTGATTTATAGAATGCCACCATGATCGGCGCTTTGTCTGAAGCTAAATTATCTATGCTAATAATCAAAGATTTCTGTACGTGCGGCGCTTCAGGCTTGCCTTCCTTGTCAATCCCTACTATGGTGTCCATTTCAGTTGACGACTGTTCAGTCACCGATTCTTCTTGTGACTTGTGTTGATCAGATGAATCGCAACTCCATAGCAGCACGACTATGAGTAGTGCCTGAGTAACTGAATATAAGTATTTGTTTCCTTTCATTTTTTTCTGCTTCCTGCAGTAGTGGGCAAACAGGAATTCCTAAAGTTATACTTTTTGACGTGTATTCACGAGACTTGGTCTTGGTTTTTTATTATACAACTAAGATTTCGAGATTTGATGATTGATGTGCGCATTGTTCTCAAACGACAGTTGCCTTTGATTTACATGCTGCAATTTTCCATTTGCAGCTTTCAATCCTCAGGCAAATTATTTGTTACATCGAAAGCCGCAATTCTGCATGAAATCTAAACTTTGAGCCCTGTACTTCCGCCCTCCCCCATTTATTTACTTTCCACAAAATCGGACACGCTTAAGAGTGTGTAACGTCGTTTACATTCGTCGACATGGATATACTTGGCCAATTAATCTCTACCTATTCTTCTAAAGAAGGAAAAGCTTTTTGTGATGTGCTTAATTCAGTACGCTGCGGTTCACTCGAACAAAAACTCTTCGAGCTTATTCGCAAGAATCCGAAGGCTGAGCATGAAACGCACGCAATGGCACTTTATGGTGAACCCAATATGACGGCGTATTTCAGCGTCAGGAAACGGTTGCACAAAAAGTGCATTGACTTTGCACCACTAGTGGAAGTGGATTCAGACGAAACGATGTCGGCGCAGATACGCTCCTGGATGACACTCGCTGAACGTTTGCTCCGTCATAATAAAAAGAGTGCATCTGCAAATTTTCTTAAGAAAGCGCGGCACACTGCGGAAGAGTATCGCCATTATGGATTGCTGGATCAGATTCTTTTCATTGAATTGAAGAACGCCGAGAAACTTAAAATTCCAGCGGAGGAAGCCATATTGAGATGGGAATTAAACTACAAGAAACTCCTTTCAAAACGTCGATTGGATGTCGTGTATACCCGATTGAGAGCGGATCTTCAACGCACAAAGATGGACGGTATTACCCTTGAGCCTGATGCCATCATAGATTCATTGTTCAAGCAATTTAAACTGACACAGGAAGAAGCTGCTGATCCGGAGTTCATGCTGCAGCTGGCTGCAACCGGCAGATGTGCTTTTCTCTCGGTGAAAGACTTTTCGAAGATTGCACCCTTTATTATAAGAGCATACCGTAGACTGAAAAAGATCAATGCGTTCACACGCGCCAACGTTGCTTGCGAATTGGAATTCCTTTTTATGATTTCACATGCTCAATACCGCAATCTAAATTTCAAAGATGGAGCAACAACTTTGAATGAAATGGAGGCAATGATGACAGATGAAATCTCTGAAGCACTATCACACAAACCAAAGTTCATCTCGCTGAAGGCCGAGTTTGCAGCCTATTCAGGCGAGCTTGATGCGGCGATTAATCTGTTGAAGCATGCACTGAAAGAGAACTTTTCAAGTGAAGATGAATCCGAACACCTCAACATGATTCTCAATTTGGCAGTGTGTTATTTCAATGCCGGCAAATGGCGCGATGCGAACGCAACAATCATCACACTTCCCCGCGACAGCGACATGCTGGAGAATAAAGGTGAAGAGTGGATATTGAAAAAGAACATGATCCACATGATCATTCAATATGAATTGAACAATGACGGTATAGCCCACGACATGTTAAAGCGCATGCAGAAGACACATGCCGGTATGCTCAAAAAACCACTATACCAACTCACTCATCATTTTCTCAAATTCGTTGGGAAAATGATAGCTAATCCTGATGTAATAAACACCGATAAATTTCAAGCGGAAGTGAATGCCGCCAGAAAGTCGTGGCCCAAGGACAAGGAGGATATCCATGCCATCACGTTCTTTTGTTGGTTGAAATGCAAGATTCTGAAGAGGGATTACTATCCTGTTTTGTTGGAGAGAGTGAATAGAAAATAAGTCGATTTAGATTCAAGTGACTATTGACTTTGGAAAAACCGGCCCTCGCTTTTTTATGCTTTCATGGCCAACTGTTGTGCAATTATCAGATTGTTTGCTAGTCTCAGTTTTGTTCGAACCCCTTCGGGGTTGGCGGCGCGCTATGCGCACTTTCCATGGGATAAATCCCATGGTTATCATGTTCGAACCACTTCGTGGTTTTTAAAGTCATTTAAAATGTTGACAGAAATAATTTCATATTTCATCAGAAGAGTTCAATAAAAATCAGGAAACAGAACATCAACCACGAAGTGGTTCAGCCAGCGCATTCACATGGTTCATCACATAGTAACATGTCGCCGCATGCATCACAACCACGTAGCGGTTCGAACAAAATAAAGACTTGACACAGCCCTCGGTCAATCTGCGCCCTATGCCACCAACCCCAACGGAGTTCAAACATGATAACCGCGGGATTCATCCCATGGGGTGACACAGCAACCTGCCCATCCTAGCGCCGTATTCCACCAACCCCAACGGGGTTCAAACATGATAACCGCGGGCTTCATCCCATGGGGTGACACAGCAACCTGCCCATCCTAGCGCCGTATGCCACCAACCCCAACGGGGTTCAAACATGAATGGGCTTCATCCCATGGGGTGACACAGCAACCTGCCCATCCTAGCGCCGTATGCCACCAACCCCAACGGAGTTCAAACATGATAACCGCGGGATTCATCCCATGGGGTGACACAGCAACCTGCCCATCCTAGCGCCGAATGCCACCAACCCCAACGGGGTTCAAACATGATAACCACAGGATTTATCCTGTGGTACAAGCGCATAGCGCAAACAACCCCGAAGGGGTTCGAACAAAACTCACTCAAAGTACTTTAGATCAACCTCTACCCCGTGCCTCTTCAGCAGCTTCAAAAGTTCTTCCTTCGAATCGAATTTGGTATGATGCTCTTCCTGGTTATTGATATAGGCCACGAGCTTCGGCCTTGCCTCAGTCGAATAAGTAAAATGACCATATCCAACTTGCCATCCATCAAAATTCGGAAACCAGTTTAGTTCCTTAATAGCAGAGTGTGAGCTCGTCTTCAACGACTTTATCAAATCTGCGATTGCGACTTTCGAGTGAACAGACAATAGAATATGAACGTGATCTTCAATACCATTGATTACAATTGGGTGGCATTGTTTGTTGACACAAGTTTGACCAAAGTATCTATATAGTTCCGCGCGGTTCTCTTTTGTTAGGCAGCGCTTGCGTCCCTTGGTGGCAAAAATGATCTGATGGAGGTTTGAACTAAATGAAGTCATTTCTGAGATGCGTTTCGTAAATATTCAAAATAAATTCCGGAATATGTTGGCATAAAATATTTGATGTTATGCCATTCAAACTCAATTGTGATTAAAACGCAGGATGCTGCTTTGGCAGAATCGCGCAACACGAAACAACCCCGAAGGGGTTCCAACCGGATAACCATGGGATTTATCCCATGGCATAAGCGCGTCGCGCACACCCAACCCCGAAGGGGTTCGAACAATAAAACTTCCATCCACATCCCCTGCTCGAACGAGCACTTCGTTTCAAAAAACATAAACCTCGTCTACCTTGAAATCAACACACCCCTAAAATTCTGAACCGTTTTTCCTGAACACGTTTTCATGTTCAGGAAAAACGGTTCAGTTTTTTACCTTTGCGTCGTTGCTAAAAATTTTTCGCTATGCATTTTATCACAAGACTCAGATCAAAGCTGAATTGCAGTCAACTGGAATTCGCTGATTTATTCAACACATCCCGCTCAACAATCCTCCGAGCGGAAAATGATGCTACCCAACTGGAAGATGGTTCCAATTATGTGTTGAAGCTGATAGATGATCGAATATCAGCATGTGATAAGTCGAACTCGAAGAAAGCTGTGATGCAAAATGGCTTATCGGCATCCGAGAAGCAGACCATTAAGAAACGCAATGTGGAAATTGCGCTTACACTGATAAGGTTGGAATCCGATCTGGAAGAAATTCCGGTGAAGCATCAATATGCAAGTGCGGCCTACCAATATTTTCAAAGCATATTGGCAAACCCGGAAAAACTCAACCAAAAACAATTGCATTGGATGCGGGGTAAGATGGGTCTGCAGTCCATCAGGATGGAAAATTTCGGGTCATTGGTACAACATCAATTGAAAGTGAAGATTGCGCAGTTGAAGCTCGAGATGCAGATGAGTTTGAAAATGTTGAAATGATATGCTGACATATAAGGTATTGCCCATTTCTTTCGCAGTGATATGCATTTTGATGATTGAGTTTGTTCGAACCCCGTTGGGGTTGGGGACTTGCAGTAGGTAGGCTGGGCAGGGCGTCTCATGATCCCACTATGTTGAGGCTTTGTTCCATGGGATAAATCCCATGGTTATCGTGTTCGAACCCCGTTGGGGTTGAGGGCTCGCAGTCGCTAGGCTGGGCAGGGTGTCTCATGATCCCACTATGTTGAGGCTTTGATCCATGGGATAAATCCCATGGTTATCATGTTCGAACCCCGTTGGGGTTGGTGGCGTGCAGCGCTAGGCTGGGCAAGGTGTAGCATCATCCGACATGCAGAGGCTGCATAGTGTGGGATAGATCCCGTGGTTTTAGTGTTCGAGGTGCTTCGCAGTTTTATGGATCATACTCGCTTTAACGACCACGAAGTAGTTCATATGTAAGCGTTCGGTGAATTGCATATTGCATTATAAAGTCTGATACATTTTCTTGCGCCCATGACAAAAGTAATTTCATGGCATGAGCACTTTGAGCGTTGTGCGGCATCGGGCCAAAGTAAAAGGATGTATTGCGACCAACATAATATTTCGTACAAATCATTTTTCTATCATCAGCGCAAGCAAGATAGAGTTAAAGTTGGAACCTTTCAAGAAGTTTCGGTTGCTTTCACTAATGATGAAACGCACATTGAATATCACTTTTTGAATGGGGCTCATTTGCGATTCCCTGTTTCGGTTCTCAAATCGGTGATTGAAATAATCACAACCCGTTAGTCATGCTTTCCCTTTCAGCGCATCAAAAATATTTTGTTTACAATGGCATTGCCGATATGCGAAATGGTTTTGACGGTCTCTCTGGTTTGGTGCGTAACAAACTGGACAAGGATCCGGTTAGCAGCGATGTGTTCGTGTTTTTTAATCGCAACCGAACACAAGTGAAATTGCTGTGTTGGGATCAGGATGGATTTGCTGTTTACCACAAGCGACTCGAGCGTGGTGTCTACGAACTTATATCGGGCAATAATGAAAGTTCCATATCGCTCAATTCCCAAACCTTGTCTCTCATTCTTCAAGGCATTATTCTTTCATCAGTCAAGAAGAAAAAGCGACATACAATTGCCGCGTAATTGTTGATTATTATGGTGATAATTATCGCGCTGAATGTGCTGATATTGTTGATGTTTATTGCATATTTGTGTTGTGGCGGAAATGATAGAAAAATCTCGTTTTGATG
>JAYTOA010000194.1:0-7111 GCA_043748015.1 Flavobacteriales bacterium | reverse complement strand
AATGATTTCTCCAATCGCAGAAACGCTATGAATCCCCGTTGTGCAATTTGCCAGTTCATTGATCAAATGTCTCCATTATTAGATTGCATTTTAGCTTCGGAAGAAAAAACATTGAACAAATATTGTCGAAATTAAAAACAATTTTCGGTGGTTTTTTTTTAGGCATGCAGAGGATAGCGGGAAAGGCATAAAATGAAAATCCCCCGACCGTTGTCGGAGGACTTTCAAACTAAATTACCTAAACAAATTCTATATTAATTAACCAAAATTACTACCATAAATGCCGTTGCATTTTACCGCAGTAAGACTTTATTTCTATTTATACCATTGTTGCTTTGTGATCAGCAATGCCTCTTGCACAGTCACTCTCGTGCCATCATTGTATGCTGTAACAAACGGTCCTGGTAGTTTAGCACTCTCACTGGTTATTCTGACTCTTGCATCTCTCGCATCCTTATACTCAGAATATCCACCTGTAGTGTATTTAATCCATCCTTCGTGGTTTTCAATATTAAACGTTTCAGTGAAGCTGAATTTATTTTGTAGATAGGTTTTATCAACAACGCGATGTGCAGCCAGAATTTGCACTTTATATGTAACACCTTTTTCTGCTGATGGTATCGATGTAACCTGCGGCTTGTCTGGTTTGTTGCTCGCTGTTGGCTCCTCCTTTTTAACGGGAGCAACTGGCTCTGTTTTCTTTGGTTGAGTGTTTGTTGCCACATTATTGTCCGTTGTATCGTTATCCACTACAGGCTTCACTACTGGATCTGTTACTTCTGCAATTGTAGTTGTCGTGGTATTGTTCTCTTGTGATTTAGGATTTTGTTGCGTAGTGGTTGTATTGTTCGCAAGAATATCTTGCTCAATCGGCCCTTGAACAACTTCGATTGTTATCGGATTGCCTTCATTTGTGTAAGACATCAAACCTTTGATCTCTGGTGCATTCACGGGTGTGGTACAAGCAATTTTATAGGATACTTCAAAGGATGCCGCTGATGGTACTTCAAACCAAACAAACTTGATGGTATTGGCATCTTGAGTGATGACTGCGCCACCATCGTTTAACTTTTCTGTCTTGCAATTGTCAGGTAACGTCTCAAGAATTTTTCCAAATCCTTTGATGTTGTTGTTGGTTACTTTCAATTTGACTATGTACTCCGTTGCACTGATTTTGGACAATGTCCGTGTACAAACCAAATCAATTACCTCCGCTTCTTTTCTTACACCGGGCATCATCTGTGCCGCTTGTTCAGGTGTTGGCTCCAATCCCTTTTTGAGAATGATTGTCTTGGATGCGATCTTGAAATCAACGCGTTTGTTTTCCTTCACGTATGAAAAAGCGCCATCTATTTCGAATGGACCTTCAAGGTTTGGAGTGCTCTCCAAATAATACGATATTTTAAAATTCGCCTCATTCGGCAAAGTCATCCAAACGAATTTTGCCTTTTGACTGCTGAAGGTAAAGGAAGCGCCTTTGATATCTACAGGTGTTGCAGTGAATCCGGTTGGAAGTTCTAGTTCCAGTTTTGAAAATCCCTGGATTGCGCCTTTGTTGATGGTTACCTCAACCAATGACCTGCTGCCAGGTGACATCATTGCAGGCAGATTGTTTTCTATCTGTATATCTTCAATGGAGAAAATACTCATCAGAAACAATCCTAGATAGCTGACGAGAATAAGCGGGAGTTTTATCATGTTGGTAACGGTTATGTCTATTATTAACCCGTTCCCAAAAGTGTTGGTATTCACTTATAGATGAGTCACTTTCTCAATTCAATTGCGAACACTGATGTGTGAATACCAAAATCCGGATTTTTTTAAGCATGAATTGTTGCTATTATTTGGAAGATGAATCTCTCAACAACTTATCATAAAGCACCGTCATATCTGATGCAAGGCGAGCATATCCAAATTTCTCCAGCACGAAATCGTGACCCGATTCGCCCATTTTCGTGCGCAATGTGGAATCAATGATTAATTGATGAAGTGCGTTACTAATTCCTTGAGCTGTATTATCTGTTATGAATCCGCTTTTATTTTCTATCATGCAATCCTGCACACCACCCACGTTTGTCGATACGACAGGCTTTCGCGCAGCTTGTGCTTCAATCAAACTGACTGGCGTGCCTTCGTTCAATGAAGTGAGCACTACAATGTCCAGTCCTGCGAGTGCATCATCAATTTGTTTAATCCACGAGGTAAAAATTATTTTGCCTTTCTGGCTATCAACTTCTTCTGACATCATATCTAGTACTGTTTGCTGATAGTCTTCTTTTAATTCTCCATCTCCAATAACGAACGCACACCATCTGTTGCTTTTCATTGAGAGCATTCGCAAGGATTCAAAAAACAATGGATGATTTTTAACGGGGGCAAGTCGTCCGATAATGCCAATCGCCACGGTTGAATCATCTAGAGAATATTTTCGTCTGAAGTCATTGCGTTTCTTTTCCATTTCTGAAGAAAACCGTGAAAGATCAAATCCGAGAGGAATGACATGAGCTTTATGATTTGGACAAATCTTGAACTCATCAATGATTTCTTCTCTTTGTTTATTGCTGATAACGATTATAGCGCTGCTGATTTTAGCAAGATTTCGTTCAATGAAACACGCAAGTTTACTTTTCCATTTGCTGAAGTAATTCGAAAAAACATGACCGTGATAGGTGTGAACAATCACCGGTACCTTTTCAAATCTTGCAGCTAATCTACCAAGTGCACCGGCCTTTGCAGCATGCGTATGAACAATGTCTGGCTTCGTTTCTCTGATAATCTTACGAATTTTTCGAAACGCTTTTAGATCATTGATTGGATGAATGCTTCTCGACATTTCGGGAATTTCCGCATAGGATACATTCAGTTGATCCATGATGAATCCACTGTGCGCTTCACCTTTTGTTGGACTTCCGCCTATAAGCATTGTTTCATACTCTGCAGAAAGATATTTGGTGAGATAGGCCGCATTGTATGACGGGCCACCTAGGTTAAATCTGTTGATGATGCGGAGCACTTTTGGCATACGGCGAAGTAAACAACTTTTTTAGTGCGGCCATTAAGAATGCTGAATGATGTCTTCCCTTTTTTTTTTATTCCTCAATAGGAAGAAAAAAAAGAGCCGCGTTGTAATCAACAACGCGGCTCATTTGATATCAAATTCTAATTGACCTTAAATTTCTATCTCGCTATACTCAATGTATATACTCCGCGACCTTCCGCTGTATTAACATGAATCAAATACATACCTGGTGACAAATTTGAAGTATTCATGGAAATCCTTTTTTCTGATGAACTATTCATTCCCTGACTTTGAACAAGAGCACCAAAAGAATTGTACATGTCAATTGACAAGTCAGTTTGCACTACCGGCCATTCGATTGTCAATGTTCTATCGGCTTCAATAGGATTTGGATAAATCAATGGTTGATTTTCAGCAGAGAATTCATTTACACTTACAATGACATTGATCGAAAAGAAGTCGGCAAATGGCACTGCTATTCCAGCATTACCTGCAGCATCAAGAGCGGTGTTTCCAATTAACACGTCAATATTCGCCAAGGTAGAAAGACTTCCTGCAACTGTGTAATTCGTTTTGTATGTTGTTGCATTGATCCAATCTGATGCTGTAAGTGTTAATGCACTTGGCGATTCAACTGGAAATGAAATCATAGGTGAAGAAACATCACTCATTGGTTCATCATAGATAGCAATCAATGAAAATCCGTTCTCTCCGCTATTTGCACTTGTAATATTATAAGTGTTCGCTGAAAGCATTATCAGATTCGGATTTTTTGTGTCAATGCTGAAAACGCCATTGGTACCAATATTTGAAATCTGAAGGTTACCATTCATATCCTCGGCCGCTACTGATACAACTCCAATGTTGCTCATTGTTTCATTAGCGTCTGTAACCATGAACGCAATATTGTAAGTATCGCCGGACCATCCGCTTGCATTCAGATCCACACTCAATGTATTCGACAATGGATCACCATTCGCAAATGTGATTTGTGGTATTACCTCTTGATTCATTGTTTCATTGTAGGCTATAGATATTATGAACGGAAAGGCCACATCTGAATCAGCAATTACAGGTGTAGTAGCGGTTACCATATCTACATATGGATTTTCAGTATCGATGATAAATCCGGAATTCGAATTGTAGGCGATTTGCATATTTCCTGCGATATCAAAGACTGCTGTTGCCATGACATCATTTATTTCAACAAATTGATTTATATCGAATGTGAAATAGGAGGCTGTATATGTATTGCCCGACCATCCACTTTGCGAAGCATCAAACAGCAGAGATAATCCGGGATTGCCATCCGGGAAAAGAATCTCAGGAGCAATGGATGTATTCACCGACTCATCATAAACAAATGTCAGCACTAGATTGTTATCCGGCCCGGTACCTGCATCATTAACAAGTGCGGTATTGCTGGCATATGAAGTAACTGACGGATTTTTGGTGTCAATTGCAATCGCATCCATTGGGATAAATATCACTTGATCATTGCCGGCGATATCTTTTGCAGAAATGGATGTGATCATCACGTTGTCCAATTCTTCATTGGCATCCATGATGTCGAAACTTGCCATGTAGGAAGTGGCTCCAATCAACCAACCACTATTGGAAGTATTATGCACCAGTGAAGATGACGCGTCCTGTCCTGCAAAACCAATAGTAGGCAATTGATTCACATCCATCGTTTCACTAAAATTGAAAATAATAGTGAGAGGTTGTGCAGCCATTGCAACTGCATCATTGATCAATGTGATGGAGTTTTCGTTTGAAGTGCTGACTACAGAAGGATTCTGGGTGTCGATAAGCATCGGCAGACTGACACCGGCTAGATTGTTATTGTCATCAAGGTCTTTCGCGCCGGTTACCTGAATTGCGACATTCTCCAGGCGCTCATTTGCATCATTGATGAGGTATGATTGAACGAAAGTTATATCGTCAAGCCATATTCCGTTACCTGGTGTAAGCGATGCAAGTGATGCATTGTCCATTGGGAAGGCGATGGTCGGATTGATACTCGTATTCATCACCTCGTCGAAAACGATGGTGACATCAAGATTTCCGCCAACAAGATTGTCGTTGACAATCTGGTTATTGAACGTAATCGAAAGAACTCGAGGAATGTCTGCATTCATCAACTCATTCGCTCTGTTGTATGCCTGTGGTCCTATTACAAGTCCAACTTTTCTACCCGGGATATCATCTTGTGGCGGATGAAGTCCACCATAAATACGTGATAAACTACACTGATCCGAAGCGTCTCTATAGGTAGCCCACTGTAGTACAATGTCCACGGACGGACCAGAGTCTGCAGCAAGATAGGTGTCTACTGGTGCATGAAATTCAGCCATACCACCGGGAAAATATTCTGACCCGGTAATACGTGTCAAAATCTCTGCGCTGGTTCTTGAATAGGTAGAGTGACCGGAGAAGTAACCAGGAAATGGTGGTGTTACAAAATTTGCCGACTGATACGTCCACCAGTTTTCCGCAAGAAGCCATCCTGCGCCGTCTACACCGGTACCTGCTACAGGTCCTTTCCATGAATAAACTTTGATTTTGTCTACGTTCTCGTTGTTTTCACCTGCAAGTTCATCACCCAATTCCACAAGTTCAATGTAGCCGGGCATGAGCGGAAGTCCTGCAGGATGATAGTGTGGCAAGTTTTCGTCAGTGCATTGTCCTTTTTCACCCATATATCTGATAGCGAAAATCGGACGTGTATAATCGTATGCACCTTTTGCACCCCAACAAGCAATTGCGGCGTCGTGGATTCCACCACCTAACGCGAAATATGAGCGAACATCAAATTCGAGATCACTCAAAATTTCTCCTTGTCCTTCCCAACGTTTTTCAAATTGAGGATGGTTGGAAACATAATTCATTAATGTAAACCAATGTCCCGGCGGTGTTTCAGAATTCGGACCATCTGCCCAGAACTGTGAAAGTACTCTTGTAAAGTCCTTTCTTGGAACCATTTGTGGCTCATAGGGCAAACCGGTCGTGGGATTTACAGTATAGCCGTCATCATATACGCCTCCTTCCATCTGGTTATAAAAGGCTTGAAATTCTTCAAATGTTGAAGGCAATTGCGTGTCGGAAGTAATGTTCAGATTTCCAACGGACACCGGAGAAATGTCAATCATCACTCCATCATCATTATTGTGAAATGAATGCCAGATAATATTGGTAACGAAGCCCCATTTGAAGAAACTCTCATCAAGTCCGGCTGCAACATTGGTGTCAAGGTATGGCGGTGCACCCGGATCAAGGTATAGGGCATAGTCAGCGCCATCTCTGGTAATTATTGATTTCTGAGATTCTGTTAATGCAAATGGCGCAACACTTCCCCATTCAGGAGATAATGCCGGTGAATTACACGGCAAAGGAAGACATGGCTCAGGAAATCCTGGACCGGTGCCTTGTGCGCATATCAGCGACAAACACATCGACTGCCAGTGATTAGGGTCAACCACTCCGGGATTGCCGGGCAACTGTGGCTGAAATTGTGGGTTCACTGGAGTGTATACGAGATTGGCGTAGTTATTCTGTTGATTCGAACCATCGATCAGCCCGAATTGATTCATTTTGGAAGCTATGTAATTGCCGAGCTTAGCAGGGTCGCCGTCAGAATAATCGATTGAGGTAATGGAAGGATCGTAACCAAGCAAGTTCATCTGACCATTGATATAGCCTTGGATGGTCGCAAGATTTGCTGCAGGTGCAAACGATGTATATCGATTCCAGAGCAATCTGTACATTGCGTAACTGATTGCTTTTTCCTGCGCAGCCTGCACGTCGGTGGGTGCAAGAATTCCCATGAACGGACACGTGAATTCGCCAAGTTGATTGCCTAGCATGTAGGGAGATGCGTCATCATCATACACTGCCCATGCATCATACATCACCACGCTGGCGTGAAATAAGTTGCGAGCGTGAACTGTTGGTTTTGGGAAATATTTTCGGATGCAATTCAATTGTGTTTCATTCCACTGCATAGCCACAGAATGCTGGGCTGTTGTCTGCGCAGTCAGCATGCACAGAAGTGAAAAAAGAAGAAAAGAACTAACTGTTGACTTGATACGG
>JAYTOA010000193.1:0-17759 GCA_043748015.1 Flavobacteriales bacterium | reverse complement strand
CATTGGCGGCGCCATTGGAAATGTAGTGAGCGGAGCAATCTCCATTGGCACGACAGCGAATTCTATAAAAAGTGTTGCGTCGCTAGCCAATCAGGGAAGAGCTTCCATTGGTGCTAGTATATCCTACGCCAATACTGGGGAATTCGTTCGAGGTGATATGACCTCATCGTCCTGTGGCAAGTCATGTCAATCACAAAAAACCGGCAATAATCGATCATGCTCAAATCCAAACACAATATATTTATTGATTACACCGGATGCGTTGAAACAATTAACAAGTCAAGGCACTACTGCAGGAAGGATTGCAAAACAAGTTCAACGAAATTTTTCTGATATGAAATTGAATAATGTACGTATAGAACTTTGGAAAGGAAATCCGGAGTATTTTGACATCAATCAACTTTCCAAGACGTCAGGAATAGCTGTTTTTGGAGGGAACAGAGACGATGCTTCGGCTTTCATTCGGCGGGAATTGGATCCGGAATTTGCTGACAAACTTGATAACCCAAAAGATTATTGGAAGGGAGGGATCGACCATCCTGAAAGATCCGAGAATAACGATGGGCCTTACATTGGTTCACCTCCACTGGGCGGCGAAATTATTGCTATTGATGCGTCTGCTCTTAGCGGCTTCGGCTCGCGAATTAATCTAAATGATGAAGCAGACTTCGTTACAAAAACCGCTAGTCTAATAGTTGTGCATGGTACCGGTCATTTAGCAGGTCTTAATCATGATGACAATAGTTCGAGGATTATGGGTGTTCCATCTCAATTTAGAGACTACTTCAATCAACATTCTTTTGAAAGCTTATGGAAATTGCCGCAGGGCGATAAATTTATGAAGTTAATCATGGACCGTTTTATCCAATCTAAATAACATAGCTTATGAGTAAATATCGGATCGATTTTCTACTTCTATCAATATCACTTATTCTCAATTCATGTGGAGAAGTGCATCGAGAGTGTGGATATACCTCTTCCGGATACATTTTAAATTTCGCCAGCCCTGAAATAATGATGTCAGTGAATTTGCCTCAATGCGTAAGGTTGGAAAGAACGTCGAATGGTGAAGCGAATATTTATGCCTATGAAGCGAGCATTGCTAATGGAGATACTGTGATGAACATAAATTTAAGTTGGAATGTGAAAGATGAGAGGTTTGTTAGAACCGACATGAACACATTCCAATTGTTGAGTTACAGGATTGAACGGATGCAAGGTGTTGAATGTGGCGTTGATACCGCTAATTATTTTATACTACAAAGGGATTCTTTGACATTTCATGTTCTTAGTAGTTGTGGAATGACATCTGCTTATTGTGCATTGAATCAGGAGATTGATCTTTCAATTGATTTTTATCACGACGAGAATATCGACTATATGAAAACACTCATCAATGGAATCAGTTTGGTACCGACCTATGCGTCATCGAATAATTTAAAAAACGGAGTCAGTGTCCGCCATGTGAGCAATGAAGTCAGTGTTGAATTTGAAATCCCTGATTGCATAAAATTTGAAAGAAGTTGGTACCAACCCGGAAGATATTATGCCTACGAGGCTTTCATCATAAAAGCCGATTCTACTCAAAGAATTTCATTTGTAATTACTACTGGTTCTGAAAGGCAATATGGATCGGTTGCTGACACACTTAATTTACTGCGCATGCACAATGAAAAACGATTGGATACTGCTTGTGATATTTCCAAGGAAAAATATTTGAAGGTTCAAACTGCTGAATTGAACTTTCATATATTGAACAGTTGCGGCGTGCGGTGTGCGTTCTGTTCGTTGAATGCACAAACCGATCTTTGGATCAATTACAATAGTGAAAGTGGTGATAATATGGATGACATAATGGAGATAGTTAAGGGTGTCAGATTGGAATGAACTATATGGAAACTAAAAGCTTTAAAAAACTTCTGTTGATATTCCTGTTTCAAATAATTTGTTGGCAGGCAATATGTCAGCCAACAAACCTTTCATTCAAATACAATTTTGATTCAGTTTCGGTTTGCTACAATTCCAGAACATTGCCAGGCGATTACAAGGAGAAAATTGAGGAAATTCTTGGCAGTGGTGTTTACTTTTTTAAAAGATAGCATTTTGGAGGATTTCATTCAAAACCGATAAGAAATATCCAAATGGTTTTTATGCATGGAAATAATTTGGTTATTTATTATCGCTACATAACCTCTATACACTCTCAGAATAGAGTTATTGTTCTTGATAAGGACTTTAATGTACTTGTACTGCATTCCTATTGTGGTAAATCAATAAGGAGGGAAGTACAAAATCTTATTGGCAGACTAAATGAATGCGGCCGAATCATTCAAGAAAAATAATTTGTCCGCTGGAAAAAAAAATCATTAATCTTGGATAGATAAGTCTTCAGATACCAGTGAATTGAAAAATAAACTGAAAAAAACCACCAACCTCCAGTTCATGCAAACCCTGCAACTCACCATGCCAGCTAATGAATTCCAGCGCCTACTGTTTTGAAGATGCCGAATGAATAGTTTTTATGTCCGGGTGTGTGTCTCTAACTAGTTACCTTCCAAAGCAAAGAAAATCCGACCGACATATAATCTTCGATGATTTATTCATTCTCAAAAGCACCTCCGAGAGAGAGCGAAATGCGGCTATCATCGCTACACGTCCGATAATGTGCAGCGTCAATCGCTCAACATTCAAACCCAATTTGTTCTTAGCATTGCCCTGCGACGAAGAAGAAACATGCGCCGGAACAAATCCTTCGGGAAATAATATTTCCGGCTCGCTCATCATTAGACCAAGCATAAAAAAGTCAAGCGTCCTTCTACTCTATCGTCATCACATTCCTCTCCTCATTGTGAATAATGAATGAAATGTGATTTCAAAGTGAGGTGTGATTCATACTAAAAAGCAGCTCCGGCATTACTCCTCCAACACGACTTTTTTCACCATCATACCATTCTCATTTTCAATCGACAATTGATAAATTCCATTCGGCAAGCCAAATAAATTGACAGAGAAATTAGGACCGAAAAATTTTTCATTCAATACCACTCTACCGCTCATGTCCGTGAGCTTTAATGATACTTGCTCCTTTGATCCGATGGCAACGTTCAACAAGCCCGTGGTTGGATTTGGAGAAACCAGCAGCGTGGACAATGACGATTCCCCTACCCCAACTTCTTGTTCAACCGTTAAAGTGAAAGTGCAAACAGTGCTGTTGTCGCATGCATCAATCGCGGTAAGCGAGATATTGTAGGTGCCCGGCACAAGTGCAATCCCCGGTTCTATCGATTGTAACATAGCTGGAATATTGTCGCAATTGTCAATCACCGAAGTTCCAGCGAGCCAATTGAAATTCGCAAACACAGTCTGACCTATGGGAATGATGACAAGCGTATCCTGCGGGCATGTCATCACCGGCGACGTGACATCAACAAGCGTAACTGTTTGCGAAACACTACTCACATTTCCGCATACGTCCGTGGCTGTCCAGATGCGCAAATGAATCTCTGAGCAAGGGTTTTGTGTAATTGTTTCTTCGAAATCGACTATTATATTGTCCGAGCAATTATCTTCGAATACAGGATCCACAATTTCGGCAAACTCATCACATGACAAGAATTGATCTTGCGGAAATGAAATGACTTCAGGAGAAATGTTGTCGATGAATGTGAAAGTCTGAATCCCTGTAACCGAGTTGCCACTCAGATCAGTCACAGTATATGTCCTGACAATAGTTTCACCGCAACCATTGCTTTCACTCTCTGAGATGGAAACATTAGTACCCGCGCACCATCCTACACCCAGCTCATATTCAGCCGCGGGAATATCGTCCGTGCAATTGAGCGTCATATCTTCTCCAACAGCAACATTATATGCTTCAGGAGAAATTTGAACACATGAATAGAACCAAAACTTACCTTGACCTGTGTAATTGTTTCCACCGAGCCAATAAGTATTGTCAATGCCCACCACAAGTTTGTCTTCAGATAAATCCAAACAACCCCCAAACCGTTGGTTGTATCCTCCATTCGCAGGGACAATATTTCGTTGTGGCGACCAGTGATCACATTCCCATTCGAAGACGACAACTGAACCGCTAAAATGTCCATTTGTCTTATTCATGTTATCACCGACGACCATGAGATCTCCTTCAATGTCAATTGCACTGCCGAACGCTGTGTTATAACCGACACCGGGATATAAAAACGGATTGGTAATGAAATCACCATTCTCCCATGATTCGCCGTTGAAGCGATACAAATGGACACCACCAAAGTATCTGTTGCCAATAGCAGCGTGATCTCCATCAATGGACACTTCGTATCCCAATTCATAACCAGCACTGTTGTTGTTGGGTAATAGTTCCTGCTCCAATTCCCATGTTCCGTTTATTTTTCGAAACACCGTACCGACGTAACTTCCGTATGCTCCGCTGGCGAGCAAAACATCCTCACCCAAATCAAGATTGATACATGTTTGATCGAACATCGCCACTTCATTCCATTCGATGCCATTGTATTCAAAAATAAAAATGCGCTCACCCATTTTGAGCGCAATTGTATTTCCATGAACAGAAGAAACGGTTGATGTAATGTCGCCCATACTGGATTGTAGATTTGTTTCGACTGCCCACACATCATCCACAAGACGAAAAACTTTGGCGCGCGCCACCATCACATCCCCATCCATGGCCAGCGTATTGTAAAAATTATTTCCAAGATCAATGTTGCTATCAAAAATCCAATCGCCTTCAGCCCATTTGTACATCACATCTCCGCCCGATTTTTCTAATGCTGCCCAAGTACCATTCGTTGTCACTGTGTTACCGGCGATATTATTTGAAATGGAAAAACCATTCGTACATCCGCAAGGGATTTGATTATCCGAAACGACGAACTCGAAAGAGTAATCAACACTGTTGCCGCAAGTATCTGATGCAGTTATTGTTCTGTAGACATTATAATCACATTCGCCCCCCGCAATGCTATCAATGTGCGTATAAGTAATAGAATCACAATAGGCGAAAACATCAATGCTTTCGGGAATGGAAAATGCGTCGCAACAAAATTTATGCGTATTCGAAATTGAACCGGTCACCCATAAAGATGGCTGGGTGATAAAAGAAACAGGACCAATTCTCTGACTTGTGCCATCGATTCCACACTCCGCATTAACATATACATCATAAGAAGTCTGCTGATCAAGGTTGGAAAGCACGAAAGGCAAAGTTGTTATGTTGGAAATCACATCACCTTCGCCAGGAGTAAATCCTGTTTCACCAAATTCAAGTGACCACAAATTCTCAGTATTAGCGGTCCAATTGCACACAGCAGAAGCATTCGTAATTTGATTGATTGTTATACTTGATGGAGGATAACATGCCAATTCCGGTTCGCATATATTCAAGTTATTTGCAGTGCCGTTGTAATTGTCTTGAAAATCCCAGTAATACAGATAGTCGTTGTTCCAAGCGCCTAAAAAATAAGTTTGACCCGGAATCAAATTGCTCACATTGACAATATCGGTTGAAGAAAAAGAAGCTTCACAAAACACTTCTTCACCGGAACAAGAACCGGCGAGTATTCTCAGTCCGAAATCGAACCATGAATTCATGTATTCCTGCATGGTTATGTTCACTTCACCACTAGACGGAGCAACGAATTTTCTCCAAATAACATACTCCATTTCACCGGTGCATGGGATTAACTGCAATCCTTCATTTTCAAAAATAGCGTGGAAGGTCAAGTAAGATTGTGAGAACCCACATGCATAAAAAGGATCTACCGTTATGAATGGTGCATATGTGCATCCAATTCCTTGATCAGGAAAAACTGGCGGCGGAACATAAGTGACAGATGCCAGCACCCATCCACTGAATGAATCCGGTATACCATCAAGTTCACCGGTGGGATCACAATCACAAACAGAGCGAATCCAGGCAACGTTTACATAAGAGTCGGGAAAGAAATTCGGTGAAGAATAAACAGGGGAAATCAAGTATCCTTCACCCTGACCGGGAGTAAAATTATTGTATCCGTATTCAATTTCGTAATGCAGGATAGAGCATCCGGAATTCGGTGCAGACCATTCCAACCAAGCATAGTTGTTGTAGTTGTCCACAATCAAAAACGGATTCAATGGTGGATTACATGATTGTGCTTTGAGATTGTCGGAAAAGCAAAAAGCCACAACTAGGGCAAGCTTGCAGAAAATTTTGGTCATAGCAAGTTGTTAAAGTAGCGTGCAATGTAGCGCAATTCGTTGGATTCAAACCCTTTGATACATTCCAAATTCGTTCGACATTTTTTGAATGCGGTGTTCGCAAAATTTCTCTTTCCCTACCTTGCGACAGTAATTCAAATCAGCTTAAAAAAAATTCTTTTGCTCAATCATTACCTCCGCTTTCACGCCAATCCAACCCTCAACTATACGATTCTCTTGATCATCAGCACCGGTATGTTGCTGGGACTGGGACCGCTGGTTGTAGAGATGAAAGGACAAATGCCCATCACCGTGCAAAGTCTTGTGGTGCTATTTGTTTCTATTGCCTTTGGATGGCGCGTTGGATTGCCTGCAGTGCTTATATATGTGTTATGTGGAGCGTTGGGACTGCCGGTGTTCGCCGGTTACAACTCCGGCTACAAAGTTTTCTTCGGACCGTTTGGTGGTTTCTTTTTCGGATTCATTGCAGCGTCTATTGTCTCTGGTTTTCTTGCTGAACTCGAAGCATTCAAAAAAGCAATACCGGCAATGATGAACTGGTTTGCAGGTCATGCCATCATACTCATCCTGGGCATGATCTGGATGATACAGTTCAATCCCGAAGGATGGAAAAGCATGATGTCGGACTTGATTCCCGGTGCAGTGATCAAATCCGTTTTTGGCGCACTGGTGATTTCACTCATCATTCGACTGATGACAAAAGAGAAAAAGGAAGCATTCAAAGATTGAATTAGCTTGCCACAAAATTTTTATCGATGAGCGATACATTGAATTTCGAACAACAGGGCAGCGTGGCGATCATCCGATTGAATCGCCCGCAAGTATTCAATAGTTTCAATCGCGAGATGGCACTTGCACTGCAACAAAAACTGGATGAAATGAGGGCCGATGAAAGCGTTCGCGCCATTGTACTCACCGGAACAGGTAAAGCGTTTTGCGCCGGACAAGACCTGGCCGAAGTAACAGGTCCGAATCCGCCCGGATTTCGCACCATACTCAGTGAACATTACAATCCCATCATCACACGCATCAGACAAATTGCAAAGCCGGTTATTGCAGCAGTCAATGGAGTTGCTGCAGGCGCCGGGGCCAATATTGCACTCGCCTGCGATATCGTCATTGCCACAGAATCTGCTTCTTTCCTGCAAGCGTTTTCGAAAATTGGTTTGGTGCCTGATAGCGGCGGAACATTTTTTCTTCCCCGCATGATAGGCTTTCAAAAAGCCTCAGCATTAATGATCACAGGAGAAAAAGTTGTGGCAACGGAAGCAGAAAGATTGGGTATGATTTACAAAGTATTTCCAGATGCAGAATTCATTGACTCCACATTGAAACTCGCGCATGAGTTAGCGGCGATGCCAACACATGCTATTGGTTTGATCAAGAATTTACTCAATCAATCCATGACCAATGATTTGAATACACAACTGGCGTTTGAAGAAAAATGTCAGATAGAAGCGGGCCAGACGGCGGATTACAAAGAAGGAGTGGCAGCGTTTATGGAGAAGAGGAAACCGACCTTTGAAGGGAAATAATTATTAATTACAATCGTGCGTCCAAATAAAAAGAAGTCTTGAACTGGATAGAAGTAAATAACGAATTGCCCGCCGAGGGTCAGCGCATATTGGGATACATTCCCGGCAATAAAGTATTTCTTCCCGGTAAGTCGGGTGAGTTTGAATTGCGCGAAGTGGTGGTGTTGAAATTCTGCAAAGATTTTTATCCTGAAGGATCAGAGAAATGTGCGAAGCATGGACCACACTTTTGGCAAGGTGAAGGCAACAGCAACCACTTCTTTCGTGATGTTACACATTGGATGAAACTACCCGAAATGTAGTTGTCGAAAATATTCAGCTACCATTATTGAGCAGGCAACAGACGCATTCAATGATTCTGCTTTACCCGTTCCCGGAATAGTAATCGACGCAGATAATTCCTTTTTCATCTCTTCGCGAATACCATGGCTTTCACTGCCCATAACCAAAGCTGTCGATTTTGAAAATTTATATTCGAATAACGAAGTACCATTCAATTCGGCGCCGACGATAGTATAATTATTCTCTCTCAACATTTCACCCATTTCTGATGCAGCGAGATAATTCAAATTCGTTCTAAAAATGCTGCCCATTGTCGCTTGCACCACTTTAGGATTGTACAATTCCACACAATCCTTAGTACAGAGAATTTCAGAAATACCAAACCATTCTGCACAACGGATGATTGTTCCCAAATTACCGGGATCAGAAATTCCATCAAGTACAATTACTCCGCCGACCATTTTCGAAGACAATTTCTCCTCTTTAAAATGAAGCACAGCGAGGTGCTGTGAAGGCGAGCTCAGAGCTGTCATTTGCTCCATTTCCTTTGAAGACACAAGCTGCGCATCCTTTTGCTGACCAGCGAAAGCACCATCCGTGGTATATAAACTATGCAAAACGAAATCAGAGCGAATGGCCTCTTCCGCCATCTTCAAACCTTCCACAAGAAAGAGTCGGTTCAGCGATCTGAATTTCTTCTGATGAAGCGATTTAACAAGTTTGATGTCTTTTTTCAACGGCCGTGTTTTTGCAAGTAGATTGCGAACAATCGTTTTTCTGAGCAAAATTGCGCTGCAAGATTAAGTCACATTGAGGAGTATTTCCCGCATAGCGTTTTTCTTTGGCATTTGTGCCATGCTAACAGCATGCAGTGGATTGCGGCGGGTGCCGGAAGGCAAAGCTTTCATGCAACATCATGAGGTTGTACTTCACGAAAGCGACCTCGATTTCAAAATATCCAAGGACGAATTGCTGACTTTCACCAAACTTAAGCCCAACCGGCGAATATTATGGTTTCGCTTCAACCATACGGTTCATCTGTTGATCAATAAGAACAAGTTAGAAGAAAGTGATCGAAAAATGGCGGTGAAATGCGAGAAGAAAAACGCCCGTCGTGCAAGGAAAAAGAAGCCTGCGAAGGAATGCCAAAGTTGGCGTTCTTTTTTAGCATACACAGTAGGAGAACCAACAGTGCTGCTCGATTCAGCCAAAATGAAAAAGGGAGCCGAACAGATGAATGTATTCTTACAGAAAAAAGGATACTTCAGAAGCGATGTCACACCGGAAGTAGTTTATAACGACAAGAAAAACAAGAGCCATATTATCTACCACGTTACACCGGGGCATGTCTATCGCATTCGCAAAATTGAATATGACATTGACGATATCGAGATGGCGAAAAGTGATGCTCAGATTCGGGAGAATGCATTGATTAAGCCGGATACAAAATTCGACATTGATGTATTGAATCTGGAAAGGGAGCGCATTGCTACCTACTTCAATAACCGTGGCTACTACGAATTCAACAAAGAATACATCACGTATAAAGTTGACAGTACACAAGGCGCCTACATTGTTGATTTGCGGATGAAGTTGCAGTTACAGAAGGAATTTCTTGTTGCTTTTCCCGATAGCATCGTAGAAGTTCCGCACAAAAAATACTTCATTGGAGATATTTATGTACATACAGATTTCAGCCTTGCAGCGCCTGATAGAATTCCAACAGACACATTGAACTTTGACGGATTCAAAATTTTGAGCAATGGAAAACCGGATATCACAGAATACCTGATTTCATGTTTGCAAGGTTACAACACCGGAGATCTATACCAGAAAAACAAGCTGGACAAAACATATAAGCGTTACAGTCAGCTGGGAGTATTTCGCGCATCGAATATTCAACTTATTCCAAAGAAAGAATCCGCAGGCTCCGGCATCAACATTCTTGATACATATATTCGATTGACACCTGCGAAAAAACAATCCTTTACGATTGATCCACACGTCACGAACCGAAGCGGCAACATGGGTATATATGGCAACATTACTTATACCCATCGCAATCTGTTTCGCGGAGCAGAAGCAATGGATGTGCGAATCGTAACAGGTATCGAAGCATCGCAAACGTTGGTGCAAACCACGAGTCAGACAGATGCAACCGGCCAGCAGATCAAACGCAATTTCGGACTGAATACATTCGAATTTGGTCCTGAAATTACCTACCGCGTACCGAGATTGTGGCCATTTGGATGCGACTATACGCAATTGAGTAGCGAACCCCAAACATCAGTGAGTGCTGCTTTGAACTATCAACGCAGACCTGACTATGAACGCACGCTGTCACAGTTGAAGTTCAGTTATAACTGGATTGAAAATCCGGATGTGGTGAGAAGAGTGAATATTGATGTTGTAGAGTTCAGCATTATCAAAATTCAAAAATCTCCATCCTTCCAGGATTTTCTTGACAGGTTGAGTGACGCATTCCTTTCGAATAGTTATCAAAATCACTTGATACTTGCTACCAATGCTGCGTTGACATGGAATACGCAGAAGTTGAAATATCAGAAACGATATTACTATTTGCGGATTGCCGGAAGCGGAGCTGGTAACTTACTCAATGGATTTATGACAATGATAGACGCGCCTGTCGACTCTTCGAACATTCACACGATAGAAGGAATACGATTCGCACAATACTTCCGAGGTGAAATAGATTTTCGTTACTATGTCAATGTCAATGAAAAAAACGCATTTGTCTGGCGAACATATGGTGGCATGGGAGTACCGCGAAAAAATGCGGTGGTGCTTCCCTTTGAAAAGAGCTTTTTCAGTGGAGGATCAAATGGACTGAGGGCATGGCAAGCCAGAACACTTGGACCTGGTTCATACAGAAACCCTGATGATCCGCAGACATTCAACAACATTGGTGAAATAAAACTTGAAGCAAATTTTGAGTATCGCTTCAAACTGACGAAGATGTTCAACTGGGCGCTCTTTATGGATGCCGGCAATATCTGGCTAATCAATAAAGACAACGTTCGACCCGGAGCGAGTTTCGCTACCGACAGATTTATGAGTGAGATTGCAATTGGTGGAGGCATCGGGATGCGTCTTGATTTCGACTTTTTCCTTGTTCGTTTAGACCTGGGATTGCAGTTGAAAGATCCGGCAAAAATTCAGGGAGAACGTTGGTTATGGCAACCAAAAGAAGAATTCAAATCTTATCTCGCATCTACCAATAATCCGGTGGATAGAATTCCCTTTTCATCGAATTTAGTTTTCAATCTTGGAATTGGATTTCCCTTCTAGAGTACAGAGTTCAGAGTTGCGCGAGCTCTTTGCTCATTCATAGTTCTAGAATTTGCCATGGACTATTTTTCGAGAATAAAGTTTATCGGTAGCTATTTGGACCAGATTATTTTGCAAACACTCAAATTGATTTGACGGAATTCCTCACATGGAACTCTGAACTCATGAACTCTAAACTTCGAACAATCTTCTCCTTTAACTTTGTCAGCATGAAACTACATTCTATCGAGACCGGCTTTTTCAAATTGGACGGAGGTGCCATGTTCGGTGTTGTGCCAAAGAGTATCTGGCAAAAAACCAATCCACCTGATGATAATAATTTATGCACCTGGGCGATGCGATGTCTTCTCATTGAAGATGGTAAACGACTGACATTGGTTGATACAGGTATCGGAAACAAACAAAGCGAAAAATTCTTCTCCCATTATTATCTACATGGCGAGGACACGCTCGATACATCATTAAGATCACTGGGTTTTCATCGCAATGATATCACCGATGTTTTTTTGACGCATTTACATTTTGATCATTGCGGAGGAGCGATAGAATTTGACAAAGCATCTGAACAATTTCTTCCGGCATTCAAGAATGCGACTTACTGGAGCAATGAAAGACATTGGGAATGGGCAACGAAACCCAATCCCAGAGAGAAGGCGAGTTTTCTTTCCGAAAACATACTACCCATTGCAGAAAGCGGTCAGTTGAAACATATCCACAGAACTGGCGACATCTCCCCTACTCCATTAGGATTTGACGCCATTTTTGTTGATGGACACACCGACAGTATGATGCTTCCTCAGATTACTTACAAAGGAAAAACAATTGTTTACATGGCGGATCTGTTGCCGAGTACCGGACATATTCCACTGGCTTATGTAATGGGTTATGATACGCGTCCACTTATTACTCTTGAAGAGAAAAATAAATTTCTGAATCGTGCTGCCGAAGGTCAATTTGTATTGTTGATGGAACACGACAGCGTGAATGAATGTTGCACAGTGAAGCTGACAGAAAAAGGCGTACGACTGGATCAAGTAATGAAACTAAAAGAAGTATAACATCAACAAAAAAATGAGTACACCGAAAACAATCGTCAGCCGAATCATCATAGAAGCAACATCAGCAAAAGTTTGGGATGCATTGGTGAATCCCGAGAAAACAAAAATTTACATGTTCGGCTGTGAAACAGTGAGCGATTGGAAAGTAGGAAGTGAATTGCTTTGGCGAGGGAGTTACGAAGGCGTTGAAATGATTTTCGTCAAAGGCCATGTCGTGGAGATTGAACCTAATTCAAAACTTGTTTACACCACATTTGATCCAAACAATCCATCCATTGCTGATGTTCCTGAGAATTATCTCACTGTAACATATTCGCTTTCGGACGAAGGTGGTCGCATCACACTCATAGTTACACAAGGCGATTATTCCATCGTTGCAGAAGGCGAACGCAGATACAATGAAGCTTATAACAACGGCGAAGGTTGGGATCCGATTCTTGTAGAGATCAAAAAACTGGTTGAGTGGAAATAAGAAGTAATGTTCGGAAATACACTTCGCCCTAATTCGGATTCACGCGCTGGCGCTCAATACCCGAAGGTGGAATGTAATCCGGATTGACAGGAGTTGCAGGATCGTAGCCAAACAATCTATTGTCTTTGATAATTGTATCGACGTATGCCGGTACGAGATCTTCCCAACCTTTGTAACCATTCTGAATCATATCCAACACATCTTTAGAATAGATGTCAAGAATTTCGGGATTGTAATCCGTAATATCAATCAGACGTTTGTTATAGATGAGATAATCGTAAAGCGGTTTCAGCCTTGGATGAATCGGACAATTGCTTGCAGTGAGCAACTGACCTGATTCAACATCTTTGAACGGGTAGAGATAAATCTTGAGATCGCGGCTGAAAAGAATTCCGAAAGCTTCGAGAATTCCACCGTTCAGATCGCGGTAATATTTTTCATTGAATAGTTCCATCATCATGTTCGTACCCATGATAACACCCATACGCTTCGTGGTGTATTTCGTGAAAAATTCTACCAGCTTGTAATATTTCGAATAGTTCGATACCAAAACTGTTTGCCCAAGAGAGCAAAGAATATCGGCACGATCTAAAAAGTCTTGCTCATCAATGTCGCCTTCAGCGCGAAGGTTGTTCAAAGTGATTTCAAACAACACCTGAATATTATCCTGATCAACGCGGTATTCCTTTTCGAATATCTTGAAACCCTTCATGATCATATCAATGTTCACACGGGTAACAGGACGGAAACTTCCGCGAAGAGCGATGATGTTCTTCTTATATAAGATGTCGGCAGCTTGAATATTTCTTCCATCAGGAGAAAATATGACCGCGTCTGTCATTCCATTCTTTACAAGTTGCAGAGAAAGCAATCTGTTGTCCACCGTTTCGAAATCAGGCCCGGTCATCTGGATCATATCGATCTCGATTTGATCACGAGAAAGATTATCGTAGAGAGAAAGCAAAAGTTCTTTTGGTTTCGAATAAAAGAAGAAACAGCCGTAAAGAAGATTTACACCGAGCAATCCAACGGACGCCTGTTGAGCGAGCACATCCTGTTCGTGAAGACGCACGTGGAGAATCACAATATTCGGTTCCTTCTCTGCATTGGTTTGAAACTTCATCCCCATCCAACCATGACCTTGAATGGTCTTCTGATAATTGATGGCGGCAACAGTATCTGCGAAAGAGAAAAACTTTTTTGTCGGATGATCTTTGCGTTGAAGACGTTCAACAATGAGACTGTACTCATGGTTGAGCATATTGTTGAGCCGCGGTTTGCATACATAGCGTCCCTTTTCTTCTTTACCGTAAATGGCATCACTAAAATCCTTGTCATAAGCACTCATGGCCTTTGCGATAGTGCCACTGGCACCACCTGCACGGAAGAAATGGCGCACCACTTCCTGTCCCGCACCTATTTCGGCGAATGTTCCGTAGATCTCTGGATTGAGATTTACGCGGAGTGCTTTCTGACTAGCCGACAGAACAACTCTTTCTGTATCCACTAACTAAATTTTAGCATTGATGATGGGACAAAAGTAACCGAATGTTGAATTAGAAAACAGTCAACCTCATCGACTTTCAATAACAGTCGGTTGATAGCTTCACTGATCCATTTCGGGCGAGTATCCAATTGCACATACGAGAAATTTTCAATATCGGATTCATTTTCCTTCAATGAACCGGAAGCAAACAATTCCATTGAGTACACAACTTGCCTTTACTTTGCGCAGCTAAAAGAAATCAAGAGTATGACGATAACATTCCTAGGTACAGGCACATCACAGGGCGTTCCCGTGATTACATGTGAATGTCCTATTTGTTCGTCAACAAATGCGCGCGACCATCGATTGCGTTCATCCGTGATGGTAACACACGCAGGGAAAAATGTAATCATCGATACCGGCCCGGATTTCAGACAGCAGATGTTGCGTGAGAATGTGAAGGCGATTGATGCCATAGTATATACGCATGAGCACAAGGACCATATCGCAGGTCTCGATGAAGTGCGTGCATTCAATTACTTCAACAAATGGCGCGCACAGGTTTACTGCACAGATTTGGTGGAAGAAGCACTTAGAAGGGAATTCGCCTATGCATTCGTTGATATGAAGTATCCGGGCATTCCGGAAATCGATATCAATCGAATCGACAAGACACCTTTTGACTTGATTGGACTTACGTTTCAGCCAATTGTTGTGACACATTTCGAGATGCCAGTATTTGGTTATCGCATCGGAGACTTCACCTATATAACAGATGCGAATTTCATTTCCGATGAAGAGAAGGATAAAATCCGTGGAAGCAAAGTACTAGTGCTAAATGCTTTGAGACTGGCCAAACATCCATCACATTTCAACCTGGAAGAAGCGATAGCGCTTTCGCAGGAATTGGAAGCAGAAACGACCTACTTCACCCATATAAGTCATCAGCTTGGTTTATTTGAAGCCATTGAAAAGGAATTGCCTCCGGGCATTCATCTCGCCTATGACGGACTTAAAATCGATATTGACTAAATGAGTGCTCTGCTTTACTGGCTCGTGATCAAGCCCATCAGTTTGTTGCCATATCCCCTTCTTTATGGTGTTTCGGATTTTTTCTTCGTCATCTTTTACTATCTGGTGGGCTATCGCAAAAAAGTAGTGACCGATAATTTAAGGAAATCGTTTCCTGAGAAATCGGAAAAGGAGATCAAGACCATCAGGCGGAAATTCTATCATCATTTCTGCGATCTGGTTTTTGAGAGTCTCAAGAATTTTTCCATTACCAGAAAACAAGCGGAATCGCGGATGCGAACGCTCAATCCTGAGATATATGAAGAATTGCACCGACAGGGCAAAAGCGTCATCCTTTGTGGAGGCCATTATTGCAATTGGGAACTTTGGGCTGTAGCTACTCCTGGATTCTTCAAGCACAAGCTGATAGCCATTTACAAACAGCTCAGCAATCCATATTTTGACCAGAAAATGCGTGTTACACGCGGTCGGTTTGGGTTGGACATGATTTCCACCAAGGAATTCGGGAATTACTTCCAGGAACACCGTGAAGATCTGACGGTGAGTGTATTTGCCATTGATCAATCGCCCTCCAACCCAAAAAAGTGCTTGTGGATTGACTTCATGGGTCGTGAAACCGCTACCCATTATGGAGCAGAGAAATACGCGAATATGTTCAATTATCCTGTTGTTTTCGGGCATCTCAAGAAAGTGAAGCGTGGACATTATGAAGTGCAATATGAACTGGTGACCATGAATCCCGAGAACCTGGCATATGGTGAATTGACCCAACAAATGCACCGTTTGCTGGAGGTTGACGTGCGAAAAGCACCGGAATTTTGGCTATGGACCCATAAAAGATGGAAGCACAAGCGACCTGCCGAGGAAAATTTTCAAGAAGAAGCATCGAATCACTAAATTCAGTTGTAATATTGCGCCCCCAATTTTGGGGTACGTATAACATAATCGCACGCAAAATGAACCGCATCAAAGAACTCGAAAAGAAGCTGAATCCGATCAAGGAAATGCCAGCATTCGCAGCAGGAGATACCATTACAGTAAGCTACAAGATTGTAGAGGGAACAAAAGAACGTATCCAGGAATTTGCCGGTGTGGTGATACAGGTTAGAGGAACCGGTGGTACACAGACTTTCACTGTTCGTAAGATCAGCGGTGGTATTGGTGTTGAAAGAATTTTCCCGATTGCTTCGCCATTTATCGATTCAATTGTCGTTACCAAGCGTGGTCGTGTACGTCGTGCACGTATCTTCTACTTGCGTAGCAGAACAGGTAAAGCGAGCCGTATTCAAGAGAAAAAGCGTTTCGGAACGGCACCAGTGCCTACTCCGGCAAATGCATAAACAATATTCAACGGTTGATTTATTTCAAATCAAGGCGGGCTTCGAGCCCGCTTTTTTTTTGACCAAATACCAGTACTTTGGCGGACTTGAGAGTCCACTCTTAAGATAAACCAAGATACTCATTTCACAGAAATTCGAATTTATGTCTATGAAACATCTCATGCTCGTGTTTGCTATTGCTGCATTTCATGCCTCATGTGCCCCGAAAGTAAAATCGAAGATTGTGCAGACTGCCGAACCTTTGGGTGAATCAGGCACTGTTGTTACGCTCTATCCTTCAGAATCATCGCCACCAAATGCAATTTTACTTGGAACATTCAGGGTTGGAGAACAAGGAGCCACTGTTGGCTGCACTTATGAAGTTGTAATGAAACTTGCTTTGCAAGATGCCAGACTACATGGGGCGAATATTCTTCACATACAAAAGATTAAAGAACCAAATGGCGGCAGTACGTGCTTCACATTTAAAGGATCATACTTCAAAGTGCCTGATATCTATTCATATCAAGACAGTATTGTGGCCTTGGAAGATTCAATCACTGCTACGAAATTTAAAGGTGACAAGGGTTACGCATTACTTCATGTATATAGACCATCACTTGGATATGGCTGGGCACTGAATTATAAGCTGCATCAAAACGACAGCGTGCTATGCAAAATAAGGAATGGATTCTATGAAACCTTCAGAATTGATAATCCCCAATGTTATAATTTTTGGGCAAAAACGGAGTCATTAGAAGAACTCAATTTATGTATTGAAGGAGGCCAAGAGTACTATCTGAAATGTGGTGTTTCTTTGGGTGCCTTTATTGGAAGGCCTAGAATCTTTTTAGTAGAAAAATCACTTGGCCGAAGTGAATTTCAGGAGAAATAAAATATCCATTTCGAGTTGAAATATGCGGTTTTGAAACTACTCGCCGCTATTTAGAACTTTTCCTACAACACAACTCACATAAGATTTTGCTTTATTCGACAATGAATTCTTGCCCCTTTGCGGATAACCCAATCGTTCCAACCGGGATACCA